>JBOFVP010000362.1:0-2505 GCA_051653165.1 Clostridium sp. | reverse complement strand
TGGTAATGGGGAAATTGAAAATATTAGATGAAGTTAGTTATGTTAGATTTGCATCGGTATATAGAGAGTTTAAAGATATAAGTACATTTTTAGAGGAAATTAAAAATCTTATGAATAAGTAGTGTAGACTATCAAAATGCAGGCATTTTGATAGTTTTTATTATTTATGAGATTAATTTAATTATGCAGGTATAAATTATTATAAAAAAATATTATATTTAAATTGGATAAATAATGAAGGTTGTGTATATTTAGTATTATTTTATAAAAAGTAATATTATTCTTTAAGTTAAGAAGGTTAAAGTTAAGTAAAATCATTCAAGAATAATAGATAAAAGAAATATTAAATGTTAAAATATTAGTTAGAATTGATTTTATATTAATAATGTGAAAAAATATTGATAAAATAGAGTAAGGAAGTTTTGGAGGAAGTATGAAAAAAATAGATATCAAATCACTTGAAAAATTTAAGGATTTTCTAATAGTTGATAAAGAAAAATATAAAGTTATATTTACAACGGCAGAATTAAATAGAAGTTTTGATAAACATACTAAAGAGGGGTTAATAGCATTAAATTCAATAAAGAATGAGTTTAATATAGATAAAATAATATATACCAGTCAAGTTCATTCAAATAAGGTTATCCAATATACAGGTGATGACATAAGTGATGTGGAATGTGATGGTATTATAACTAAAATAAAAAATATTGGTATAGGTGCATTTTCTGCTGATTGTGTTCCTATTATATTAATAAATGAAGAAAAAGAGATTGTATGTTCATTACATAGTGGATGGAAGGGAACTATTAAAAGTATAGTCAAAGAAGCCTTAATTAATATGGAAGAACAATTTGGATGTAATAATAAAAATACAATAGCATATATTGGAGCACATAATAGGGTATGTTGCTATGAGGTATCTGATGAATTAAAGGTAAAGTTTATAGATGAAACTAATATTAAAGAGGATACATTGTTTGAAGGTATGAATTTAAATCTAGAAAAGGTTATAGAAAATCATATGAAAGAAGCAGGTATTAAGGAGGGGAATATATATTATTTACCTTTGTGTACATTCTGTTCTAAGGATATTAAATTACACTCATATAGAAAAAGTGAAGGAACTTACGGAAGATTGTTTACATTTGTAATTTTAAAGTAAGGAGGAAGAAAAATGAATGATGAAAAAGTTCTGATAGTTGATGATGAGGAGCATATTGTTGAGTTATTGAAATTCAACATTGAAAATGTTGGGTATAAAGTAATAACTGCAAATAATGGAGTTGATGCTGTAAAAATATCAAAAGAAGAAAAACCGGCATTAATATTATTAGATGTAATGTTACCCGGTATGGATGGTCTTGATGTCTGTAAGGAAATAAGGAGAAATCAAGAAACAAGAAACTCATTTGTAATTATGCTTACAGCTAAAGGAGAAGAAGTAGATAAAATTTTAGGTTTGGAATTAGGAGCGGATGATTACATAACTAAACCATTTTCAATAAGAGAATTATTAGCAAGAGTTAAGGCTGTTTTAAGAAGAAGATATGCTATAGATCAAGCTGTTGATAATAGCTTTGATTTTGGTAATCTTAAGATTGATTTTGAGCGACATGAAGTTATTAAGAGTGGTAAAAAATTGGACATGACATTAAAAGAATTTGAGCTACTAGAAATATTAATAAAAAACAAAGGCAAAATTTTACAAAGAGATACAATATTAGATAAGGTTTGGGGGTATGAATATATAGGCGAAACAAGAACAGTAGATGTTCATATTAGGTATTTAAGAAAAAAAATAGAAGATGATGATAAAAATCCTAAGTTTATAGAGACAATAAGAGGAGTGGGCTATAGATTTAGCCTTACAGAATAAAATGAGAAAAAAAATATTTTTATCAATATCAATAACAGTTATATTTGCACTAATAATTTTCGCAACTTCATTTAGTGTTTTAATGAATATGAGAGATATGAAAAATACAAAGGAAACACTAAAACAATATAATACTATAATTAGTAATTCAAAAATGAGCTTTGAAGAGGCTAAAAATCTGACGATCAATGGTATTGCAATAAGAATAACAGTAATATCTCCTAATGGTGAAGTTATCTACGATTCAGAACCCAGTAGAAATGATAATCATTCAAATAGACCAGAGATTATAGAGGCAATTAAAAGTGGTCAAGGTGAAGCAATCAGATATAGTGCAACATTAAATAAACAAATGATATATGTAGCAAATGTAAATGATAAAGGAAATATTGTAAGGAGTTCAGTATCATTAGAGAGTGTAGAATATATAAATATCGATAATATGAAGTATACAGTCTTAATTACAGGTATAATAATATTAATGTCGGTTTTATTTTCTAGAAGATTAATTGGGACAATCATATCACCTGTTGAAGAATTGAAAAATGTTACATCAAAAATAGCTAAAGGAGACTTGAGTATAAGGGTTAATATAAATTCAAGTGATGAGTTAGGGGTATTAGGTA
>JBOFVP010000361.1:0-1197 GCA_051653165.1 Clostridium sp. | reverse complement strand
AATTGTTTAAAATTCAAATAGATATCTAATATTACTTGGTAATATTAGATATCTATTATTTTTATTATAAATAATAATACATTTCATTTAATTTCCAATATATGATAAAATATCTATAAGCATAAAAGAACAATTGTATTATATTGCTCATTAGTATTGTTTTTTAAGGAGGGAAATATGGAATTAAAAAATTATTTAGAAGAAATAAAAGAGTTAATTTGGTCTACTTGGTACACTAAAGAAATAGAAAATAATGAGTTTAATAACATAAAGGAAAAATTAAGCAAATTATATAAAGAAACTAATGAACCAGAATGTTTATGGTTATTATCCGAACTTTGTGTACATAAATCAAATTCAAATAAGAGAGAGGGTATTAAATATGCTTTAAATGGATTAGGTCAAGACTATAATAACTCTGGATTACATGATAATTTCGTTGTATGCTCTAACGGAATTATGGTTGATTTCAAAAAAAGAAACCATAACAAAATTATTGAATATTATTATGATTTTATAAAGGTACATCCAGATAGTTTAATAGCCAGAAGAATTTTAATAGAAAATTTAATAGATAATTATAGACTTGATGAAGCAATGGTAGAGGTGAAGGAGACATATAAAATTGCAGGCGATAAAACATACTTAATAGAGTTCTATGAGGGTAAGATTTTATTTAAAAGAGGATATCAAGAAAAAGCAGTTGAATTTTGGCAAAAAATTTGTGAAAGAAATGAAGAGAATTACCTTTGCTATTTTTTATTCGCAGAAGAATGTGCTAACTTCGGTTTGTTTGATAGAGCTATAGAATATTATAAAAGTTCCTTTGAAATGCAGAAACCACCTAGAAGAATAGATTCGTTAATATCAACATTTCAAATATATGAAATTAAAAGAAACTACTCCGAAGCATTAAGTACTATAAATCTAATTTTAAGTGTTTATGAAAAAGATTATGGATTAATAGATGGTGAAGAATTAAAGCCTTATTTGCATGATAAGGATAGAATTCAAAAATTAATTGATAATAAATACAATATGTAGATTGAGGAACAACATTAAATTATTGTGAAACAGGATACTAATATTGGTATCCTATTTTTATTTGATTGCTAATTTACCTAATAATATGGAATTATCATTTTTAAGTTTTTTATTCTCTTGTTCTAAAGATTGTATTCTTCTTTTAAGGGATTC
>JBOFVP010000360.1:0-2588 GCA_051653165.1 Clostridium sp. | reverse complement strand
TTCTGTCATAGCTCTTCCACATAACTCTTCTATCACCAACAAGCCCAACTTCATTTTCCCCAAGCATATCCTTAAGCTTATTTTCAAAAAACAAAACATCCTCCTCTAATTTTTTTATCTCCACCTTAATCCTTTCTCTCCCCTCAACAAACTCCACAGCATTCTCCTCTAGCAAAATCTCATTCCCATTACTTAATGGATAGGTTTGATTTAAAAGTTTTGTACTTGCTTCAGAACCATCAACCTCAGGTATAGCCCTAATCTTTACATATAAGTCACTATTATAGATTTAAAAAAACTTTCCTGAAATTCTACTAACGCCCATATTTATTCCCTACTATACTTATTTAACTCCCCACAACCAGCTAATTTATCCTCAAAATCATTAGTCCTTTTTATAATTGCAACAACATACCCCTCATACGTCTCCAAAGGTTCAAATTCACCAACAACGTAAACATGAATCTAGAAACATACTCCTATCTCTATTATCCCTTCGCCACTTTTCCACAATCCCCTTAATCCCCACTAGCTCCTCTCTAATCTCCATCAACCTCATTTCATAAAAAATATTCAACTCAATCAAGCTCCTATACTCAACTAACTTCACTTCCAACTCCTCAATTAAATCCCTATTTCCTAAACTAAACATATAACCCTTTAAATTCTTAATCTCCTCATCAATATTAAATCCATCCGCCCAATCCTCTATAAAATACTTTCCCTTATCCAAAATATATAATATTAAATTAAAAAAAAGATTAATGCTCCTTAAAACATTAACCTCCATCTATTTTTAAAATTAATAATCAAATAGAATCTACTCTAATACTATCTTCACCAACCTAGCAATCTCATAATCACTACTCTTAACAATCAACCTCCTAATATAATTAAACATCTCATCATAACACTCAAGATAAGCCTTACCCTCTAGAAAGAAAATAATACCCATTGTATGAACCCTGAAACTATTCCAACCACCACAACGTACGCCATAAACCCCCGTTTGTTCCTGAAAATTACAAAAAGGTTTATCTTCAGCGAAATTCACAATATCCTCATAAGAATCTAAGGAATCTAATTTATCAAACAACTCATCTTCTGTACAATTAAACAACTCAAATTGTTCCTTTAAAAACCCCTTAAGAGTGTTCTTATTAAACAATTCCTCCTTTGCTCTTAATTCAAAATACTCCTCAAACTCTATTAAATCATATAGCGTTGTATCAAATTCCTTATCTAAAGACTTAAGTATTTCCTCTTTGCTTATGTTATATCTTTGCAAGTTCTCCTTTGAAACCTTAATATTATGAGTTAGTGTAAATGAAATATATTGTCCCATATCTAATCTCCTTTTTTCATTAGTGTTATTTTACATAATCTTAGTTCTAAAAATTGTTATCAAGTCATTTATCAACCTTTAGTATACCCCATTCCTATAATACTTATTTAAACATAATTACAAATATCTTCTTAATAAATAATTAGCTTACCCCCAACAAAAATGGAATCAACTCAACAAGATCACCAATACTATTAATCTCCTTATAGACCTTATCCCTCTCCCTATCTAAAGCAACCCTTCCTTTATCCCTCTCCCTACCTACAACATACCCATTCAACTTCTTAACAACATTCAACTTACCTTTAATACCTTCAACCCTTTCCCCACGAATTTCCTGAATCAATACAAGTTCCTCTCCACTCTTAATAAGCTTTTTAACACTAGCAGACCCAACAACCATTCCTTCTAAGGACATAGATTTAACAATATCCCACTCACCCAAATCAACACCAGCTACAAAAATTGAAGCCTTAAATCCCTCAACCTCACCAGTAACCAAATGAGCATAAGCATTGTAAATAAAACTATCAGGAAGCTCATCAAAATCCATTGACTCACAGAAATCATAACAGTCAAGCTTCATATCCTTAGCATCAGCAGCCAAATAAAACTTAGCCTTCTCCAAATATCCAATAAATAAATCTTCCCTATAGCTACACTCTCCCCATCCCTTACTTCTCTCTAAAATAGCCAAATAGTAGTAACTATATCCAAGCCACAACATTTTATTATTTTTATATAAATACTCCTCATTCTCTTCAACTAATGAACGTAACTTCTCCATTGACAACCTACCCTCATCACCTAAATCAAGGAACCTAGAAAATACCGTTTGCCTATATAAAATCTTAGAATATCTTTGGAAATTGTAATAAAGAAACATATCCTTATCCCTATTAAACTCAAGAATAAACTCATTTTCTATATCCTTTTCATTATGCATAGTAATAATTAAGTTCTCAATAACTTCTTTAATTTTCTTCAGCTTAGAAGGTTTATCCCCATAACCAAAATTCAAGGTACCTTCCTTCTTTTTCATCTTTAATAGTAACTCTTCCTCTTTGCTTAATGGAGATGATAATACTATTTTATTGAAGTCTTCTAGCTTAGTTTTAACCTTCTTCTCCTCAATATCCCCTTCTAAAGCACCCTCAAAAACCTCTGGATACTCCAATACTAAATCAACAATATATGCACCATCACGATATAGTGCAAATCTACTATTCTCCATTATTTTTTT
>JBOFVP010000359.1:0-3442 GCA_051653165.1 Clostridium sp. | reverse complement strand
TGTAATACTAAATTTATATATTCATCTTCATTCATTATGTTCCCGTTTCTGTTTGCTTTAACTCTCAGTTTCATATTTCCTCCGTCCGCTCCATCATTAACCATTTCTTCTTTTGTCTTTCTAGTTAAAAATGCTAGAGTAGAACAGTTTCTTAATATCTTTTGTGAATCTGCAACTTTTGTCCCATTATCGTCCATCTGACAAGCACTTAATACTGCAAGATCTAGTGAACCAGCTATGTCATTCTTTAGCCAATCTGTTAGTTTCCCTAGCTTTTGATATTCTTTATCTCCATCTGAACCATCATTACCTTTTACGTAATCATATACTAAGAACTCAACTCCATGCTTTAATATCAAGCTTTTTATAGTCATATACATTTCGGGCATTTCTGAAACAGGTTTGTAAATGTGAGTATATGGCAACCTTTTGATAAATTCTAATTTCTCTTTTATTAAACTCTCTTCTTTTAATGTTGTTTGTCCCTTTTTAATATTCCTGTTGTCAATTCCAGTAAGGTATGATAACATTCTAATCATATGATTTTCAGTAGACAACTCTCTATCTATATATGTAGTAGGAACTCCTGCAATTGCTTTATCCCATGCTTCATTAGCCAACAATTGACTTTTACCCGTTTTACCTGGTGCTGCTATCATCATCAATTCAGTTTTCTCATATGTAGCATAATTATTTAGTTCATTATATTTGCTAGGAAATCCAAAAAAACCTTCATTTCTTTTACTTACTATCCCTTCCCAAATCTTATCAGCTTGTTCTCCTAATGTTAAAACCTCTTTGTTGCATATGTATATTTTAGAAAAATCAGTTACCTGTTGTTGCATATCATAATTTATTTTATTAATATCATCTTCGCTCGTTAATATCTTATCTTGAAGAATATTGAGTTTCACATAGCTTTCTCTCTTGTATGAAGCTGTTACTACTTTGTTTGCTAATATTTCATACTCTTCTATTGTCTCTCTTGCCACCAATTTGCAATCCTCTAAAAATTCAACTATATCAGGAATGTTTGAATCCTCAAAAGGATCTTTTAACCCTTTGTTGCCATTTATAGTTGCATATAGCATAAATGTATCAATATCAGTAACACCCTTTGAATATAAATTTTGAATGGCGTAATACACGCTTCCTAAACACCTATCATAAAACATATTAGGTTTAATATAATCACTTTTTAAAATGAACTCTGAGTGAACTAACAATGTCCCAATTAATCCTATCTCACTTGTCTCGTCTTTGGGCAAATCTGCGTGGTTTAATTTTTCAAATTTCTTTATATCACTAACTTTTAATTGCATTTATTTCACCTCATATTATATCTGTAAATTTCTTCTTGTTTGTTGGTTTATATCTAAATGACGGTTTATCATAACTTTCAATTTTATTCACATTGTCTTTTATCTTGTTGTATTCCTCTGAGATTTTCTTTTCATTCCACTCTTGGAACACATATTCATTAGTACAGTAGTTTATAAGACCAAATGGCACTTTAATTGGCTTTTTATTGGCCACAATCCATTTGCATACATGTAGTATATATTCGGCACTATATCCCTTTTCGGTTAATAATTGCTTAATTACTTTTCTTAATAACATTAGTGTTGTAGATGGCATATTTTCTAAATAATATTCTTCAATCTTTGCTTTTAGTTGCTTTTCCCTCAAACACTCTTTATGGTAATATGCACTTCCATCTTTAATCGCTTCTTCCTTTGAAACAACTTTACCTAATTTGCAATCTGCATATCTACACTTCATAAATCCTCCATTTTTTTATAAAGAAAGCCCATCCTAAGATGAGCTATTCAATTATTTTATTTCATTAAATTTATCTAATATAAACTGTAAATCTTCTTTGTTAGTTACTTTTTTTATATTTGGAGTAGACGACTTCATTAGAATTATTTCATTTATTTCTTTTCTTTTCCCTGCTTTAGCCAACTCGTCTCTTTTGATAGTAACTTCTTCTAATAGTGCTTCGAGTCCATCATCATCTTTTTGTTTATTAGATTTATTACCTTGTGCCACCTTTTTCTCTTGTGTGTTTTTTGGCGATTTTTCGTCTTGTGGTTGCTGATCTATTATATCTGATTCTGCTATTTCAAATGCACTCATATATAAGTATCTTCTCATATAAGTTTGAACAGCTCCTATATTTTGTATTGCATTTCCTCCTTTTAATTCCATATTAGCAGAAGGAATACTAAATACTACACTGTCTGTAGGTTCATCTGTATTTATTATATTTAATAATGCAATCTCCTCTGTTATATCTGTATATGTAAATAGCCCTAACTCATCACAAATTTCATTAATATGATACAAAAAATCACTTAACTCAAAATAGTTGTATTTACTGAAACTATTAGTTCCTGATTTTTTCAATTCTCTCTTTTGTAATAAAGCTCTTGCTCTTTGCAACTTAGCATAAACATTCTTTAATTTCTTTTCTTCCATAGACAACATCTCCTTTAATTTTTAATATAATGCGTGTTTAAAGGCACACGCAAACCTATATAGACTTAAAATGGCATGTCTCCACCGTCTGACTTTGTAACTCCACCAATCTCATCAGATGTATACTTCTTTGATTGAGTCTTTTCTATGTCTATATCAACTATTTCTATAGTCTCTTTATTCCCTATTATCTTTCCTCTGTTAGTTGATGAACCTCCAACATTCCTGTTTTTTAATGTCTTTCTTTGATTTTCAGAAGGTTTAGATTCCTCTTGTTTTTCTTCATAAATAGGTTCATATTTCATAGTTGCGTATACCTTTAAAACATCTCCAACTTCTGCATTCTCTTCTAGGTACTCAATAATATCCTTATCTGTTACAACTAACTCTTTGTGAAGTAATTCTTCCTTGTGGTTAGCAAAAGCAACCTTTTGAATTCCATCCTTTATTTTTTCAGTAATTATTACATCTGAGTATAATTCGGCAGTTTCCTTAAAATCATCTGCTGCAAAATCAACCTTCTTGTCAGCTATATAGATATTGTTAACATAGAAATCTAAAGAACCTTCTTTATATGTATTCACATCTAATGAACATCTGATAACCGCTGAATCACCTTCATTAAAAGAAGCTTTAACTTCGTCTATTGCTTCTTGTTCATTGATTTCAATTGGCTTATCCATTCCATCGCACTTGAACTTAATGTTATAATTGCTATTCTTCCAGTTTCCTAGGAAGGTTTTAATTCTATTTTGTTCTGAGGTTTTTACAACCACCACTTGTTTTTTAGTGGAATTATTTTCATAAGGATCTTTTTCAAGGTTATAAACCTCTCCTCTTAATTTTAAATACCCTTTTGTCTTTTCTATTGACATACTAATCTCTCCTTTTATTTTAATTTATTTATTATTGGATAGCTGCACTCTGACAAACCTTAATCCCTTTTAAAATACTTATTTGC
>JBOFVP010000358.1:0-9553 GCA_051653165.1 Clostridium sp. | reverse complement strand
ACTTTTTACTTCTTTAACTTTGGAAAATACTTAGTATGAATAAGCTCATGAGCCTTCCTACTTAATGGTTTATCTAAGTATTTTTTATAAATCTCTAAAACTGAAGGATTTTCATGGGATCTTCTAAGCTCTAGCTTATCATCAATAATATTCAATCCTTCCCCTCTCTTTATAATAGTTTCCTGCCTTTTCATAGCTTTAGGTTGCCCCCCTCCGCCAATACATCCACCATTACAAGCCATAATCTCAATAGCATGGAAGAACTCCTCACCATTTCTGATTTTATCAAGCATTTTACCAGCTTCCTTTAATCCATGAGTAACACCAATTCTAAGTTCAAGGTCACCTACCTTAATTTCAGCAACTCTAAAACCATCCCACCCTCTAAGTGGCATAAAAGTAATAAGTTCAACCCTTTCACCAGTCATCTTCTCTAAGGCAGTTCTTGTGGCAGCTTCAATAACTCCACCAGTTCTACCAAAAATAATTCCAGCTCCAGTATATTCAGCAAGTGGAGAATCAAACTCCTCATCATGAATATTCTTTAAGTCAATTCCAGACTCCTTAAGTATTCTTATAAGCTCCCTAGTAGTTATAACATAATCCGTGTCATAGTTATCCCCTCTTGAGAATTCCTCCCTTGAAGCTTCATACTTCTTAGCAACACAAGGCATTATTGCAACTGAAGTTACCTCCTCACGTCTAAGACCCTTTTCCTTTGCCCAAATATCCTTTGCAATAGTTGCAAAAATAGACATAGGTGATTTAACTGATGATGGTACATCAAGCATATCAGGGTAATTTTGCTCTATAAACTTAACCCAAGCTGGACAACAAGAAGTTAGAAGTGGAAGCTTAACTGAATCATCTCCCCCTAAATATTTTTCAAGTCTTTCCTGAAGCTCAGACGCCTCTTCCATTATGGTTAAATCAGCTGCCCAAGTTGTATCAAAAACATAATCCACACCAATCATTCTAAGTGCTGCTGCAACCTTTTTCTCTACATTTTCTCCAGCCTCAAAGCCAAAAGCTTCCCCAATTGTTACCCTAACAGCTGGTGCCATTTGTGTTATAACGATTTTACCTGGAGTTGATAGATCTCTTAAAAACTTAAAGGTATTATCCCCCTCTGTTATTGCAGTTACTGGACATGCAACTAAACATTGACCACAATGAGTACATCTTTCTGTATGAATTTTATGTTTTTGCTTAATTGACCCCTCAATACAATCAACTGGACATACTCTCTTGCAGGCACCACACCCAATACATTTATCAGTAATTCTAAGCTTTGCAAGTTGTGGACATTGCCCTGTATAACATTTATTTTCTTCTATATGCTCCTCAATTTCTTCATAGAAGTTTTCTATAATTTCAAGTATTATGTTTCTTGTTTGACCTATTCTTTCTTTAATTCCACCTGCTAAATATCTTAAAAGATATATGTCTCTAGAGTTAGCCTTACCTTTTCCTATTCTATCTAAAATTCTTCCTATTCTCTCTATATCATCCTTCACCACTTCATAGTTAGGAACTTCACCCTTTCCTATTTGACCTAGTAAATATTCTACATAGAATTGAGCAAATTGTATTATACAATCATCCTCTGATAATATAATTATGTTTTTATATGTCCCCTTATCAAAAAGCCCTAAATCTAAAGGTGCTTGTAGATTTTCTGTTGTTAAAAATGCTCCAAATGGAAACCCTAATTGAGCTGCTTTAAAATGTCTATTGTTTATTATTCCACCAGCTTTGTTTATTATATCTTTTAAGGTTTCTCCCTCTTCTACTTCAAATATTCCAGAGTTATTAACCTTACCTGAAACTGCAACAAACTTACTATTTTCATCCCTTGTTTTCTCTAGCTCCTTATGTCCAAATAGTGTGAATACTGAACCTAAAGCACTTTGAATTAATACTTGTTTTGAATTTTCCATATGTTACCTCACCTTAACTTCATTATAAATTTAATACTTAGGGTAAAACTATGAATTATTATCAATTTAAAACTTAAATAACTTATGTTACTTCATAGCTTTATTAATCGCATGTATTAGATAAATTATATCATAAATTTTACTATAAATTAGTATTTTTTCTAAATTAAAGTATATAACCCAAAATATTTATTACTTATATATTATTACTTTTATACTGTATTTTTATTCTTTAAAATTAATTACTTTAATTTCTTATTTTCTGCTAATTTAATTCAAATATAATTCCCTAAAGAAAAAAGGTTAATGCTTCATTCCTAAAACATTAACCTTATAATTTATACATAATGCTCCATTTCCTTTAAGCACTAAGATGTTTTAGATTATATTTGCTAGTATCTAAACAAATACTTATAGTTACAACTTCTAAATCTTAGCAAAAAAAGTTATGGTCATTACTTCATTTCCAGCTATATCTGGTAAGTTCACACCACTATTAGGATTTGCACCAAATTGTATTACTCCATTAATCTTAAGAGAATCTGTTACATAACTAAGCCCATTAGATATGGTATCTATAAAAATAATATTATTTGCTGGGATATTCCCCGTATTTTTACATAATATTGTGTACTCAACTAAATCTCCAAAAGTAACATATTCCTTGTCAACATATTTCATTACAGTTAATGTGGCATTATTTATTAAAACTGATACATTGGTACTATTTATTGAAGAAATCTTCTTTATTATTGGTAATGTAGATGGATCAAAAACATACTCTGTTTGTAGGTTTGCTATATTATTAAATGGATTTGGACTTGGAAGTGATTCAACATATACATCGAATGTTATTGTAGACAATTCATTAGGCATAATTATCCCTGGAAGAGTTACTGAAATATTACCAGTGTTAGAGATAGTATTGCCATCTTGTTTTAAGCTATTATTTATCAATTTAAATCCAGTTGGTATAGTATCTAATAAATATACTTCTCCTTGGATATTTCCATCATTTTTTATTGTTATTATATAATTTATAGTCGTTCCTATTCCACTAATAGTTGGAGTTGCAAGTTTAACAGAAGACATTATTACATTTGGTACCGTTGTAACTACATCAGCACTTTCATTATAATATGTTTTCCCTATTGTAACTGGATCTTCATAGGTAACATTTGCAGTATTTATTATAGTTCCTGCTATAGTTGTTACTGTTGCTAAAAATGTTACTGTACTTACAAAACCACCCTGTATGTCTCCAAGATTTATTCCTGCTTGAATATCTGCTGTTGGGCTTGGCACCCCATTTATTGTAATTGAACCACCTTGATAATTTATTCCAGAAGGTATAGTATCTTTTAAAACTACATTTTTAGCAGTTATACTACTATTATTTGGAATTACTATTGTGTAGATTATACTATCATTTAGACTTGCATATAGTTTACTAGCACTTTTTGATATTCCAGATAAATTTGGCTGCAATATAATCGGTGTATCTACAGTATTACTTGTAGATACTTCTACTACAGTATCACCATTAGAACTATACGTTGAAAAGGAGCTATTGCTAATAGTTATTGGAGAAACAATAGTATTACTTACCAATACACTAAAAGAAATAGTTGCAAGAGCATTAATAACTAAATCAGGAACTGTTACATTAAATAGTCCACTCCCTAATTGTTGAATTCCATTAACGCTTAAACTATTATTTATAAATGTTGTATTTTGAGGTATAGTATCATTAAACTTTATATTTATTGCTGTCTGCGTACCTGTATTTCTTAGTACTACAGTATATATTATAGTATCACCTGGAAATGATAGAGCTTTATTTATAGATTTTGAAGATTCAACTATTGCAGCTAAGGCATCTACTTCCAACCCTAGAAAATTTACAGTTACAGTATCACTACTACTTTTAGCTACATTAACAGTTGCACTTGTTGACCCTGGTGCTATAACACCTGTTGTTTTTATTGTTGTAATGTCATAATCTTGTCTTATATAAGGTCCACCTGTTCCTGATGGAATAGATGGCACTGCATTATAGTTATTCATACTAGAATTATAATAATCACCATTTTCATCAACTATTTGCCCTTGAAAAAAGTTTGGCTCCGGATTTTTAGGACCTGATAATGTTACTCCATTTAATAAGAATGTATCTGCACCAGCTATTGCATCCCCCCATTGCGCTGATACATAAACACTAGCCTCAACTGGTCCTATTAGTGGCGATTTAAATCCAGTAATTACAACAGCTACATCATTTGGAAAATTTACCTCACTTACTGCATAAATACTCATATTTTTTACTGGTAAACTTGAATTGTTTATAATAAGTGCTAAACACCACCCTGTTCCTACATTTGTACTCGGGCTAGGAGTTGGTATTCCTTCAACACTATATCTTCCTCCTTCTTTAACATAAGAGGTTACATTAGCTCCTCTTGTGGTATAGGAAATAAAACCATCTGATACACCTAAAGAATATGCTGGATCTGGAGATATATTAACCCCTTGGGTTGGAGTATTAAATTTAATTGAATTATCTGCCAATCCTCCTACACTTGACATTGCCCAAAGTAGAAAAGCATATTCAACGGTTTCGTTTGGATATAATTCTATATCAGAAAATGATCCATTTTGAGTCCAATCTAAAGTAGTTCCAAAAGGACAGCCTGGCAAGGTAGTACTTGTGCAAGATGGATATCCAGCCCCAGCAGACAAGCTTGGATCTAAAGATATCGAAGCGTATTGCCTACAACAATCTCCTGCGCCATTAGAGATACCCATTGTATTCCCTCTTAATATCATTCTTCCTTTCTTTGTTGTTGTATGAACAAGTTTAATCATATTTTCACCTTCACCTTTTTATAATCTTATTTATACTATATTCTTTATTACAAATTTTTGTTAAAACTTAATACCAACAACAATGTTATCATATTTATTGCCAAATGAAACAAATTTAAAGCCACCCCAAATGTAACAATTTGGATGTGGCTTTAACTAAAACATCTTTATTAAACTAAATCTAAAGTAAATCTTACTCCACCTCTTATATATTTAAGTAATAACTTATACTCCTCATCAACATAGCCTAATATATTTCTTCTATTATCAATCCTTATTTCATCAACACTTATTAATAACTCACCTTTGTATCTTCCATACATATCATTGTTAACTAATAAAGTTCCATTACCTACTATTCTATTTTCATCAACCTCTTGAACAATAGTATTTTTCTTTAACTCATTACGACTCATTACATCTCTTATTACTTTATCACTATAATCCCAACGATTTTGTAACACCTTACCCTCAAGAACCTTTTCAAACTCATTATCAACTAAGGATACTTTTAATCTTATAATATCCCTATCAAGCTTTGATAACAACTCCAGTTCCTCATCTGTTGCAAAAGCATCCCCAATTATAACATCATCAATTCCTAACGCCAATAACTCTTGAGCCTGTACATCTATTGGTAGATATCTATGACTCTCTAAAGTACATAATCCATCATTTGCATCCCAAGGACCTTGATTCCCACCTAATTGTGTTGTTACAAAAGCTGCAGTTTTTAACCCAAGCTTCACATGCCTTTCATGACAAGACATAAAACACTCTAAGCTTAACCCTGTATGCTCCTCAGGATAAAAATTATGACACGTAAAGAACTTATCTTTTTTTGCTCCTAAATCAACTATACTATTTACATATCCAGTATCAAAAGATCCATTAATTTCTATATCCATATTTGCATCATTAAATGTCATATAGGCTTCATAAAACCCATTAAACACTCCATCTAACCTTAATCCAGTTGCACCAAGCTCCTTAAAAAATCTTAAATCTGTAGGATCTACACCTATACCTTTTAGCACCTCAGGATTTATATCTATAAATACCTTCATACCTAAATCCTTAGCCCTATTTAAAAGTTTTCTATACTTTTCTACCTGCTCTAAAGCCTGAACCCTGTCCTTGCTCAACTCTAACATAGAAGTGAATACTCTTTTATACCCAAGCTTTGCACATTTATCTATATAAACTTCATTTTCCTCTACCTTACTTTGTAGCGGATAAATACTTATTCCTAAAGCCATTACTATACCTCCTTAGCTATGTTTTCATTTTTTTCAAGATTTAACTTAGCATCTTTCTTTTCTTGATTATCTATTAACTTAACAAATGGTAAATACATTAAAACACCAAGTACTAAATTAAATAATGCTAGTGCAGCTCCAGTCCAATGCATTCCTGTTGCTAAAAATGCTCTTAATATTGGCGGTGTTGTCCATGGCACTGATGTAACAACTGGGTGTACAAACCCCAAATCTACAGCTAAATAAGATATAAGTCCTAATATTGCTGGTCCAAATATAAATGGTATAAATAACATTGAATTTAAAACTATTGGGAATCCAAATATTACTGGCTCATTTATATTAAACACACCTGTTGGACCTGCTAACGATAAAAGCATTTTATGTCTTCTTTTATTTACTATAAACATAGCAATTAAAAGTGATATTGTACATCCTGCTCCACCCATGTATATAAAACAAGCTAAAAATTCAGGTGTAAGTGTATTGTATTGACTCCAATCTGTTACCCCTTGAGCATACATTTCCATATTAGACATTGCTCCAGTTGCTAAAACAGCTCCAACAATTGGTCCCATTATACTAGTTCCATGTAATCCAAAGAACCATAAAAGTGATATAAACATTGGTATTAACATTGCTGTAAATATATTACTAGTTAACCCTTGTAGTGGTATTGCAATTAAATAGTTAATTACTTGACTTAATGACTTCCCATCAAACGCAGTTGAAACTATAAATGCTAATACTGAAAAAATTATTACAGTAAAAATTATTGGAAAAAGTGTAGAGAATGAATTCCCAACTGCACTTGGCACAGTATCTGGCATCTTTACTTTTAATGCTTTAATTCTCATAAATCTAACTAATATTTCAACAGAAACTAAAGCTACAATCATACATGTAAATAATGATACTGAACTAAAGTTATCATAATGAATCCATCCAAAAACTTGTTGTGTAGTTTCTCCAACTGGTACATTACCCATCCAAGGTATTGTAACAAAATAACATGCAAGAGCAATTGCTCCCCCCTCAAAACCATCATTCCCATAGTTTCTCCATAAAGAATGTCCAATAGCTGCACATATTATAACTGCATACATATTTAGGCATCCCCAAGATATGTTTTGACATATGTTCCATATTACCTGTCCTGCTGAAGTATTCATTAAGAAATTTTGATATGCTTCAATTTGCAAGTTTTGTACTAAGGTAGCTAATGAGGCTACTATAATTATCCCAACTAATCCAATCATACCATTTGAAATAGCTTTAATATGTTTCTGTTGCCCAACCTTAGATGCAACTGGTGAAACCTTGTTGTCCATAAAATTCATAAATTTATCCATTGTTATCTCTCCTTTAACCGTTTTCATGTCTTTATTATAAGTCCCTCATTTCTTATTGTCCAAATAGAAAATTTCCTAACTCATTAGGAAATTCTCTGTAATTTCTTTAAAATCATAAACATTACTACAGTTAAAAATTGATTCACATATATTATCATTTAACATTATATGGTTAAACTCATTTGAGAATTTTATAAACTCACCCATATCTTCTTTATTTAGAGAAACCAGCATAATAACCTTAACTTTTTTCTTTCCCCACATTACACCATTTTTAGAAATTAGTACAGCAATTCCAGACTTATTACTATTATAGTTATAACTATGGGGTAGGGCTATTCCACTTTCTATTCTAGATGATATTAAATTCTCTCTCTTTATAACCTCTTCATAAAACCCACCGTTAACATAACCCTTCTTTTGTAGCGTGTTACACAAATGCTCTATTACTTCTTCTTTTTTTGTTAATGTATCATTTACTTCAAATAGCTCCTCTTTTATAAGACTATCTATTGTCTTTTTAAAGGCAACCTTTTTCTTCTCCTTTATGGCAAGATCTAAAGTTCCTTTTATTTTTAATCTATCTATTTTAGTAAACTCTTTATTAATTGTAACCCCATTACTATAGTTTAATATTGAATTATTTGTTGATATTATTATGTCATATACTTGTTTATCTTCAATATCTTTGCTACTTAAATACTTATTTATTTTACATTGTCTCTTTTCATCTAGTATCTTAACCTGATTTGAAATATACTCCAAATTAGCAAGCCCTTCTGATACAACTATTGCAACAAGAAGCTTGTCTGATTTATACCACTGCTTATTTTCATCTATAATTATAAGTAAATAAACTACTATATAGGATATATCGTTAACATTAAGACTTATATCTAAACTCTCCATAATAAATAAAGCTAATGAAAATATAAATTGACTTTCATTTTTTAGGTTTTCTATAAGAGGATTAGGAGATTTAAACCCTATCTTTTTTCTCTCTATTGTAATTCTAAGGTGAGTAACTAATTTTTGTACTAACTCCTCATTCTTTAGTAGGTCAATATTTATAACCTCTCCAATCTCTTTTAAAGTAGCTTTTATATTCCTAGAGAATTCATCCTCTTTGTTATATACTCTATATTTTTTTTCTATTTCTTGTAGTGACAATATAGAAAACAACTTGTTAGATATATAGTTAGCCTTACCTTCCTCTAGTACAATATTAAATTCCTTGTGTATCAAAGTACATATTTCCTTACATATTTCATCACTTTCACTACTTGTAGGCAAATTCCTTGTAATAATGTCTTCCTTTTCTATTAATAATGCAGCCTCTATTGTTAATCTTCTAAGAGATATGTATCTTGATTTCAAATAATATTTCATAGTCACTTCTCTTATTATTGTATATAAATCTAATAAATTTACCCTTGTAAAAACTTCTTGAAAATCTGATAATCTTATATTTTTAAAAATCATTTTACATATGTCATAAAATAAACTATTTCTTTCTATAGAGTTTGCTTCTAATACTATTAAGCTTCCCCGCCTAATTAGCTTTACCTTTTTAGAGTCAATATTTTTTATGTATTTTTTTAATATATAAATATGTGTTTCTAAAGTATGCTCTGATATATATAGTTCCTCAGATAAGGTATACATATCAACACCAGCTTCCTTTAATACTAATAATTTAAAAATTAAAATCAATCTTTCGTTTTGACTTGTAAAATATTGTACAGTATCATCTTTTCTATTATGTAGCTGAGCCTTGTTTAATTTATATCCCTGTCTGTTACATGTTAATATTGCTTCATTTGAAAACTGTTCTTTAATTTCTTTTATATCATTTCTAATTGTTCTTGGTGATACTCCTAATAGATTTGCCAAATCACTACCCTTTATCCAAGACTTGCTCTCATTTAGCATCTCAAGAATTCTTAACTTTCTATCCATAATAATCCTCACACCTCTTATTAAATACCAATTAATCTTTTGTAATTTATATTTATATTATTAAAATCTTTTACCCATATTTTATCATGTAACACCTTTCATTTCTATATTATTAAAAATGTAGGTGAAAACCATAACTAGGTTTTTTATTATATATAAATGCCCTAACTTAAAAGTT
>JBOFVP010000357.1:0-1680 GCA_051653165.1 Clostridium sp. | reverse complement strand
TTTTTATGTTCAATCCCCATTATTACACCATCATTTGTAATTGCTGTTACCTCAATATCACTAGGAACCTTTTTTCTATCAATTTCTAAAGAGTGATATCTAGTAACATTTAAAGGCAATTTTATATTTTTAAATATACCCTCTTCTTTATGTATTACTTTCGATACCTTTCCATGCATAGGTTTTTCACCTCTAACGATTGTTCCACCAAAAGCTTCTCCAATTGCTTGGTGTCCTAAGCATATTCCCAAGATAGGTATACTATCTTTAAAAGCATTTATAACTTCTATTGATATCCCAGCTTCTTGTGGCGTTTTTGGACCTGGTGAAATAACTATCCCCTTAGGGTTTAACTTTTTTATTTCATCTACTGTAATTTTGTCATTTCTATAAACCTTAACTTCCTCTTCTATTTCATTTAAATATCTAACTAAATTGTATACAAATGAATCATAGTTATCTATCATTAAAATCATGTTACTTCTCCCACTAACTAAAGTTAATCTATATTTTTAAAAATAATTTTAACAGTACATATATTTAATTGCAACATATATACTAATTTGCAATTTATATGTTAAAATATTTATATTAATTATAACATATTATATTTATTAAAGGAGGCGATTACAATGATAAAGGTTGATTTTCATGTACATTCTACAGCCTCAGATGGTTTATTATCACCTAGAGAAGTAGTAAAAAGAGCATATTTAAACGGGGTAAAATATTTAGCATTAACTGATCATGATACCCTTTCTGGTATTCAGGAAGCAAAAGAAGAAGGAGACAAGCTTGGTGTAACTATTATTCCTGGTGTTGAGCTATCAACTAACCATAATGGAGAAAGTATTCATATTTTAGCTCTTTTCAATGATGAGTCTTATAAAAACCCTGAATTTTTAGAGGTACTTAATAACATAAAAAACAAACGTGTTATTAGAGCTAAAAAAATTGTTACTAAATTAAAGGAAGAGTTTGATATCAATATTTCTTTTGAAAATGTTCTTAATAGAGGAAAAGATGTAGTTGCTCGTCCTCATATTGCAAAAGAAATTATTTCATCTGGATACAAATACGATTTAGACTATATTTTTGATAATTTCATTGGTAAAGGCTGTAAAGCCTATATTCCTACTAATAAGTTAACTGCCGAGGATGGGGTTAAAATAATTCATAAATTTAATGGTATTGCTATCCTTGCTCACCCTATTTTAATTAAAAATACTCCTATTAATGAGTTTTTAAAGATGAATTTTGATGGTATTGAAGGGGTTTATTATCAAAACTCTCAAGATGACGAATCAGAGTTTATAGCTTTTGGTAGAGAGCATAATCTGTTAATTACTGCTGGTTCTGATTGCCATGGTGATTTTAAAAATGACTCTCGTCACGGCGATATTGGCGAGATGAATTTAGATGATAAATTCTTATTACCCTTACTAAAACGACTTAACTTATAATTTAACTTAAATAGGATTATTAGTTTTATACACTAATAATCCTATTACCTACTTACTTATCTTTTTCTTCTAATACACTTTCAACTGTTCCTTTATCATCTAAATATCCTTTATTAGATGTTGTCGGATTACTTATTATTCCTGCCATAACAAGAATTGAAAGTACTGTTGTTACAATTTGATTATAATCTTCTGGAATAATATTAACTCCAAATTG
>JBOFVP010000356.1:0-1678 GCA_051653165.1 Clostridium sp. | reverse complement strand
TTTAAGTGAAGCATTTGGTTATATAGGAGGCGCTGGAAAAGGAGTAATAGGAGGTATAGGAGGATTTGTAAAGTCTACAGCGAATAATATATATAGCGTAGGTAAAATATTAACATTTAATGGAACAGAAGAAGATTTTGCAAATGCAGGCTCCTTTTCAAGTGATATAATAACCGGATTAGGAATAGGTGGATTAAAGAGCTTTGGAAGTAAAAGTGTAGCAACAAAGGGATTGAAGCTTACTGATACCACAAAGATAAGTAGGTTATCAGGTATAAAGAATAAATTAGGTAGAGAGTTAAATAGTATTCATTTAGGAATTAAAGAGACTTTTACAGGCAAAAGTGTCACTTTGGGATCTGGAATGGGTATTGTTGATGATGTAGTTAATAATATTAATAAAAAAAGAAAGAGCTTATCATACCAGGGGGAGGCTAAACCTAAATGGTGGCATCCAGGATATGTAGATGATTTAACAGATTCACAAATATTATTAGGAGTAAAACAATCACCTAAGGGATTGTCAACTTTAGGAAGTGCTACACGTTCAGAAGCTTTAAGAGCTGGTGAAGCATGGGCAGGAAATGGAGCAGAAAAAATAATAGATAAAGCAACAGGTGAGTTAATAGGATTTAAAAGTACAGATGGAATGAGAGCATTTAGAATACAATATAAACCTAAAGAGGGTATGTTTAGAGCTAACTTCCAACAAAATGAAATGATAAGAACTCAATTTAATATGAATCCTGAACTTGGATGGGGAAAGAAAGAACTAAGCAATGTTCATATTGATATTTTAGATTAGGAGTGAAAAGTGATGATGATGATAAAAACATTCGTTAAAATGATGGAAGAATGGGGGGAGGATGCAGATGACTTTTATATTTCATATGAAGTAGGAATAGGTCCAAGTGAAATAGATGGAGCGTTTGATGCTTTCTATCTTGATATAATAAGTCCTAAAAGATTAGAAAGAGTACTAGTAAACGGTGGAGTAATGATTCCTAGAGGTTATATGATAGCTAGTGATTTTAATGTTAAAGAAATAGAAAATGAAATAAATAAGATTATAAAAAAGTGTGAAATGAAAGATTTAGATGACACATATTATAATATTTCTAAGTTCCTAAGATGGGAAGAAGATAGTATATAAACTAGATACAAAAAAGTATATTATTAGGATGCAAAAAAGGTTGAAATATTAAAGATAGTATAAAATTAATATTTTAATAATATAATAAGAATGCATAATATTAATAATGCAGTGAAAAGATGAAATGAATCAGCTGAAATTAAGTAGGCTGGTTCATTATTTTTTTAGCAGTTCTACAGATATAAGCATCTGATAAAGGACTTCCTAGCTAATTAAGTCTAGTGACTTCAGAAACCAGTAAATCGAGCATAGAAAATATGTGTAACTTGATGAGCCAGGAAAACCTAGGTTAAATAATTCCACTTGAAATATATGGGAATTCACAACAAGTAATATGTAGGAGAAGGCACAAGTGATTTATTATATAATATAGGTAATTCAAGTAGTTTAAGTGAAGCATTTGGTTATATAGGAGGCGCTGGAAAAGGAGTAATAGGAGGTATAGGAGGATTTGTAAAGTCTACAGCGAATAATATATATAGCGTAGGTAAAATATTAACATTTAATGGAACAGAAGAAGATTTT
>JBOFVP010000355.1:0-1500 GCA_051653165.1 Clostridium sp. | reverse complement strand
CTTGTTTTGACAAGGATTTTGCTTGTGCTAATACTGATGTTACATTACTCATAGATATACCTCCGAAAATTGATTATATCTATATTATAACCTATTTTCTAAAAAGTATCACATATCAACCACTATTTAAAACAGAGCCTAATTTTAAAATCTTCATTTCTATTTCCTCAGGAGAAACATTCTTTCCATTAGCTAAAATAATAAGATTTTTAATCCTTCCTGTTATATATAAGAATGAATCTCTGTCTATATAACCTATGTCTCCAGTCCTAAACCATCCATCTGTAAATACCTTCTCATTTTCATTGGGATTATTATAATAGCCTTTCATTACAATATGTCCTTTAACTAAAATCTCCCCATTTGTATCTATTTTAACCTCACATCCTGAGACTATTTGCCCTACGCTACCATCCCTGTAATATTCATTTCTATTTACTGCTACTACTGGAGAACACTCTGTTATTCCATATCCATTTAAAATGTCAATTCCAAAGCTTCTAAATTCTTTTACGTGTTTTTTATCTAATAATGCACCACCACAAATTATGATGTCTAGATTACCACCAAAAACTGAACGTATTTCTTTAAATAAAATAGGTCTTAAATCTATTCCAATCCCTAATAATAAGTTGCTAATTTTCATTGCAGTTTTAACTTTAAAAGTTTTATTTTCTTTCTCAATTGATTTCCATATATTTTTACTCATATTCTCTATAAATAGTGGTACCAGTGCAACATTTTGTGGTTTTGCTACTATAAAATCCTCCATTAACCTTTTCAAATTTGAATTGATATATATAGATCTATTTTGAATCATAGGAGCTATTAAACTGGCTATTATGCAAAAAGTATGATGTAATGGTAATATAAGCATTGTATCATTACTTAAAAACACATTCTTACTTGCTGCTAAACCATCCATAATTATATTTTTATGTGTTAGCATTACGCCCTTACTTTTACCTGAGGTTCCTGATGTATATGTTATTACTGCTGTTGAATCCTCTTGTATTGTATAATCTACATAGCTTTTCATATTATCATTTAATAAGTAGTCTTTTCCACTTAAAATCCATTTTTCTAATTGATTCATATTTATATACAAATCAACGTGTAACCCCATATCCTTAAGTTTATTAATAACATCTGAATAACTCTTATCATAAATGATAACTTTACACATACTATCATTTATAATTTCAGCTAATTCATCGCTCTGTAGTTCCTTGTCTAGAGGAACTGCTACATTATCTCCTAATAATATAGTTAAATAGGATAAAATCCACTCATAACTGTTTCCACCTAAAATTGCAATCTTACAATTATTAATTTCTCTATTCCACAAAGACGTGCCTAAATAATTTATATCATTTAATAAATTTGAATATGTAACTTCTATGATGTCTTTATTTTTTTTATACTTTAATGCTATTTTATCTCCATATTTATTAACATTGTTGTATACTAATTCTTTTACATTACAAACATCACTAACTT
>JBOFVP010000354.1:0-6819 GCA_051653165.1 Clostridium sp. | reverse complement strand
TCCTCATCGAATTAATGGAATATCTATTTTCTTCCATTTGCATCTCCTCCTTATATATTTATATATTAAATATATGTAAAGGAAATATAAAATATGATTTTTTAGTTTACCTGTTTATAATATTAAAATAAAACAGAAGAGAGGGATTAACTCCCTCTCTCTTGATTTTAAACATGCTTTTTCATATGTTTTAAAGCTGTTTTTTCTAACCTTGAGACTTGTGCTTGTGAAATTCCAATTTCGTCAGCCACTTCCATTTGAGTTCTTCCATTAAAAAATCTTAAATTTAAAATCAACTTTTCTCTATCTGTTAATCTCTTCATTGCTTCTTTAATAGATATGTTTTCTAACCAATTCTCATCAGTATTTTTCGAATCACTAATTTGATCCATTACATAAATTGCATCTCCTCCATCATGATAAATAGGTTCAAATAGGGAAACCGGATCTTGAATAGCATCTAAAGCAAACACAACTTCTTCTCTTGGCAGATTTAACTCTTTAGCGATTTGAGATACTGTGGGCTCTTTATTATTATCTTTAACCAACCTATCTCTTACAAGTAATGCTTTATATGCAATATCTCTTAGTGAACGACTAACTCTTATAGAATTATTATCTCTTAAATATCTTCTTATTTCACCTATTATCATAGGAACTGCATATGTAGAAAACTTTACATTTTGAGATAAATCAAAATTATCAATAGCTTTCATTAATCCTATACATCCTACCTGAAATAAATCATCTACATTTTCTCCCCTGTTATTAAATCTTTGAATTACACTTAAAACCAACCTAAGATTTCCTTTAATAAAGGTCTCTCTTGCACCTTTATCTCCATCCTGCATTTTATATAATAATTCTCTTTTTTCTTTTTCCTTTAAAACAGGTAGTTTAGCCGTATTCACTCCACAAATTTCCACTTTATTAATAACCAAGTTGACCAACCCCTTCGGAAATAATAAATTACTGCATTAATCAGTATTTCCGAGTAACCGTCCATTTATACTAAAGACAAACTATATCATTTTATTTATTTCTTTTTTCAATCTACTTATAATTTTCTTTTCTAACCTTGAAATATAAGATTGTGATATTCCCAACATATCAGCAACTTCTTTTTGGGTTTTTTCTCTCTTCCCATTAAGACCAAATCTAAGTTGTACTATTTCTTTTTCTCTATCATTTAATCCCATAAGAGCAGTTAATAGTAATTGTTTATCTACCTCATCCTCAATCAAGTTATAAACTATGTCATTATCGGTTCCTAAAATATCTGATAATAATAGTTCATTCCCATCCCAATCTATATTTAATGGCTCATAAAATGAAATTTCAGCTTTAACTTTACTGTTCCTTCTTAAATACATCAAAATTTCATTTTCTATACATCTTGAAGCATATGTTGCAAGTTTTATCTTCTTTTCAGGATTAAACGTATTTACGGCTTTAATTAATCCAATTGTTCCAACCGATATTAAATCCTCAACATTAACTCCTGTATTCTCAAACTTCCTTGCAATATATACTACTAATCTTAAATTCCTCTCTATAAGTATTGTACGAATACTTTCATTTCCATTCATTAAGTTATTAACTAACTCTTCCTCCTCTTCTTTAGATAATGGTGGTGGTAATGCATCACTTCCCCCTACATAATATATTTTTTTTCTAAATATATTAAACTTCTGAACCAATCTATTTAATAAAATCTCTAATTTAATCATTTTTTAAATAACCCCTCTCGATAATAATGCGTTGTAGTCTCCCTCTTTACTTAAAGTATTATTACATTGGCATATTATTGCCGTTATTTCTGTATATTTACCCTTTTCTCTATTGATTCTCACTTTATTCACCTTAACACCAACCAAAGTTCCATTGTATCCTATTGCACTATATGGTATATGATATGTATTTTCATTTTCTTCAAATAACTTTCCAACCTTTTCTTTTTCAATTATTATACAAGGTAAGTTTGTTATTGGCTCTCGTAACTCATTACCTGTATCTAAAAAAGCTTTTAATTCACAAATTTTATTATTATGAATAATCTCTATATCATATATGAAATTTGTAACTATCATCCTATCTTTTATAATACTCATAATTCTCATGGAAATAAAATACAGTCCAATCACAGCGAAAATTGTATATTTGATTGAATAATTAGTTATAGTATATGGGGAACTTAAGTTGAACTCATTCTGCATTAAAGATAATCCAAAACAAACTCCACTTAATAAAAAAGATGATAACAAAAATATAACAATTCCTTTTATTATTACCAATACTTTTTTTATTTGTATACATATTAATATCATTATTGCTACTACTAAAATTTGAATCGGAATTATTGAAAGTACTCTTATTTCTGGAATGATCATTACTAGTGTGTATATACCCCCAATTAGTGATGATATCAATATCCTTTTTACACCAATATTAACATTCATTATTTTAAATGTTATTGATAATAAAAAAAACACTATACAAACATTCTCCAAAATAATCATATCAACATAAAGTTCCATCTTCATCCCCCCATAAACTTATTATACATTTTCAACCCATAAAATTTTGTCACAATGACACTTAAAATTCTTTTTTTTAAAAGTGATATTTTTACAATTACTTACAGTTTTAAAATTTATTTTAATATAGTAAATTTTCTTATACAACTTATTATTTTGTCTATTATTCTCTTATACTCCTATATGCACCACTTTTATCTATTATAACTATTTTAATATTATTTTTTATATTAATACCTCTTCTAAACTTTCTCATATTATGTAAAAAAAAGAATCACATCAAATTACTTGATGTGATTCTTTTTTATATAATTAAACTCTTTTCCTTCTTAAGAAAACTGGAATATCTAAATCTTCATCGTCTTCTTTAGTCGTACTTTTTTCTTCAAGTGTAGTTGCTACTTCTTCAATTACCTTTGGTTCTTCCTTTTTTATCTTCTCTTCAACCTTTTTTGTTGGCTCAAATGGTTGAAGTAATTCTTCTTCAAAACCCGTTGCTATAACTGTTATTCTTATTTCATCTTGAAGGCTTTCATCAATTACAGCTCCAAATATTATATTTGCATCAATATCAGCTGATTCTCTTACTACATCTGCTGCTTCATAAACTTCAAGTGCCCCTAAATCAGCTCCACCTGTAAAGTTTAAAATTACTCCTGTAGCCCCATCAATTGATGTCTCTAATAATGGTGATGCTATCGCTTGTCTTACAGCATCCTGTGCTCTTGTATCACCTTTACCGTAACCAACACCCATATGTGCTAATCCTTTATTTAACATTACAGCCTTAATATCTGCAAAATCAGCATTAACAACCCCTGGTATTGTTATAAGATCTGATATAGCTTGAACCCCTTGTCTTAAAACATCATCAGCTAATTTAAATGAATCTAATAATGTTGTCTTTTTATCTGCCATTCTTAATAGCTTTTCATTTGGTATTATAACTAAAGTATCAACTTTTTCTTTTAATCTCTCTATTCCCATTTCAGCGTGTCTCATTCTTCTCTTACCTTCAAATGGGAATGGCTTTGTTACAACACCTACTGTTAATATATCTAATGACTTAGCAATCTCAGCAACAACTGCCGCAGCACCGGTTCCTGTTCCTCCACCCATTCCTGCAGTAATGAATACCATGTTAGCACCCTTAATAGCAGCTGTTATCTCTTCTCTACTCTCTTCTGCAGCTTTTTGTCCAATTTCTGGGTTAGCTCCAGCTCCAAGCCCTTTAGTTAATTTCTCACCAATTTGTATTTTATGGTTTGCATGGGATAACATTAGAGCTTGCTTATCTGTATTTATAGCTATAAACTCTACATTCTTTAATCCTTCAACTATCATTCTATTTACGGCGTTACTTCCTCCGCCACCACAACCAATAACTTTTATATTAGTTAATTCTAACATATCAACTTCAAAATCTAACAAAATAATTCCTCCCTCTAGAAAATCTCATGTAGAAAGCCTTTTATTTTATTTATTATGCTTTGCCCTTCTACTTCCTCGTTAATTTTAATTTCATCATTCACCATTGTACTCTTATGTAAATTGGTACCTTCATCTTCATTAAATAAACTCTCTCTATCTAAAGCTTCTTTAAGTAACCCAAGAGAAACTATTTTTTCATTTGAAGATATACCCAATCTTTCTTTAGTGATAATTTTTGCTTTTTTATTTATGTAAGCCTTAACTAAATTATTTATATTTTCAAAATAACTTAATGCTTCTCCATATATAATTATACTACAAATATCATCATAGTGGCTACATTTTTTTAAAGCTTCATCAATATAATTTATGATTTCTTCTATTCTTGCTATTGAAACATCTTTAAATAAGCTTTTGTCTAATTGAACTGTTCCAACTTTATATAATTCTTCGTTATCATCTACTACATTAACTTTTAAGGTTGCATATTTTTTTATCATTTCTGCATCATTAAATGTACACTCACCACATATAGAAATATCTTTTGTTATATTGTTTCCACCTAGTCTAATTGAGTCAAGTGTTTTAATTATTCCATTCTTATATATAGAAACATCAGTTATCCCAGCTCCGCAATCAATTAATGCACATGTTCCTATATTTCCTTTATCTGAGAAAAATATATTTCTTGAACTTATAGCATTACTTAAATATCCCTCTATCCTACACCCAATTTCATTAAACATCTTTCTATATGTATTAATAACCTCTTTTTTTACTACTACAAGTGTTAAGTTTATTTCTAAAGTACTTCCAATCCATCCACTAACATTGCTAGACGTAATATTACCATCTAATTTGTAATAATTAACAATTTCATCTATTACCTCATCATCAGCTTCAATTATAGCATTTCGTTTGCCTTTATTTATAGCCCTTCTTATATCACTTGTTTTGACTTTACCATCTTTTAAATTTACACTTCCCCAAGATTCTATTACCTTAAGCCCATAGTTAGATATTCCAACATAAAGTCTGTCTATGTTGTGTCTATATTTTTTTTCGACCAATTCAAATAATTCTTTTATTTGTTTACTACAAGCATCAACATTTTTTATCCTACCTTTTTCTATTCCGCTGGATGATATTATTTCACTACCTATTATATCAACTTCTCCATTTGTTAACGTTCCTATTGATATTCCAATATTTTGTGTTCCCACATCAAGCGCACATACAATATTACCATTCATTTCCCTGTCCCCCCTTCGAAGTCTATAATTATCATATTCAACATATCTTTAAAAAATCCTTTTAAAAAACATATTTAAATATATTTTTAAGTAATATATATTAATATATCATGAAAAGTTTAAATATTAAATTAGTAATTTAATACAAAAAGAAAGAAAGTGGATATCCACTTTCTATAACATCATAATTCTCTTTAAAGTCTCTCTATCAACTGAATATGTTAATGCTGTTTCATTGGTAATAATACCTTTTCTAGCTAACTCTGCTAACGCCATATCCATAGTCTTCATACCATACTTGCTTCCTGTTTGTATTGATGATTCAATTTGATGAGTTTTTCCTTCTCTAATTAAATTTTGTATTCCTGGTGTAATTACCATAGTTTCTAAGGCTGCAACTCTCCCCTTTCCATCAGCTGTTGGTGTTAATTGCTGTGATACAATTCCTTGCAATACCGCTGCAAGCTGTATTCTAATTTGCTGTTGTTGATGCGGTGGGAAAACATCAATAATTCTGTCTATAGTTTTAGCTGCTCCTATTGTATGAAGAGTTGAAAATACTAAATGTCCTGTTTCTGCAGCTGTTATAGCAATTGCTATAGTTTCTAAATCTCTCATTTCTCCTACTAGGATAACATCTGGATCTTCTCTAAGAATTGCCTTTAATGCATTTTGATAACTCTTACTATCTTTACCAATTTCTCTTTGATTAATTATACATTTATTATGTTTGTGTAAATATTCTATTGGATCTTCTAGTGTAATAATATGTGCTGATCTGCTTGTATTGATTTCATTTATCATAGCAGCTAACGTTGTACTTTTACCACTACCAGTAGGTCCTGTAACTAAAACTAGCCCTCTTTGTTTTTGACATAATTCTCTTACTACTTGAGGATGTTTTAATTCATCTAATGTTGGTATCTTTAAAGCAATAGCTCTTATTGCTATAGCATCAGAGTTTCTTTGTTTAAACACATTTACTCTGAATCTTCCTATCCCTTGCACAGAATATGAAGTGTCTGCTTCTCCTATTTGATTATATCTATCAAATCTATCTTCTAATATTTCCTTTGCAAAACCTGCTATATCCTCAGGTGATAGTCTTGTGTTTCCAATTTGTTTTAATGATCCATTGATTCTTACTGTAGGAGGTATACCAACAGTAAGGTGTAAATCAGAAGCTTTTAGCTCTGTAGTCATATCTAATAATTCTTTCAAAAAATACATTATTATTCCTCCATCTCAAAATAAAAAGTACACCAATATACTATTTCTATATACTTCCTTAAAATCCTTTTTTTTTTAAAATTTTTCTTTTAACATTTTAAATTTAATGCTTTCTGTAATTTTTTTAAGGCTTTTTTTTCTATTCTTGATACATAAGACCTTGAAATTTCTAAATCTTCTGCTATTTCTCTTTGTGTTTTACATTGGCCATCTGCCAACCCGTATCTCATATTAATTATTTCACACTCTCTCTTACTTAGTATTTCTTTCATTTTGATATAAAGATTTCTAATTTGTATTTCACTCTCAACTTTATCAATGACACTATCCTTATCGCTACTTAAAATGTCAATTAGACATATTTCATT
>JBOFVP010000353.1:0-1654 GCA_051653165.1 Clostridium sp. | reverse complement strand
TAACTTCATAATCGCTGTTCATTCCAAATAATGATGTTGTTAAAAGTAAAAGTAAAATTCCTAGTATTTTTTTCATAAGTTCTCTCCTGATAAGTATTCTTGTAGTTTATTTTAGCAAATAAAATTGAAAATGTCTAATTTATGAGGAGTTTAAAATATAATTTTGACTTATTAAAAAAAATAAAGTAAATAAAGTAATAACTAAAATTTTATTAAGAAATATAGGAGGGGTTTTATGAATTTCAGTAGTGATGATTTTGGATTTTTAATTAGTTTTAATATGATTGGAACTTTAGCGATTGGATTGATATCTTTATATATTGGATTATATATAAAAAATAAATCTAAATTTTTCAATAAGTTTGGAGTTCCAGCTCCAGTAATTGGAGGGATTCTTTTTGCAGTTATTCATCTTTGTATTAGAGAATTGAGAATAGGAACAATAAAATACGATACAATTCTTCAAGACCCGTTTATGGTGGTATTTTTTACAACAATTGGAATTGGATCTTCAGTAGCAGCTTTAAAAAAAGGAGGAAAACTTTTAATAATATTTTGGTTACTTAGTGGTGTAATGACATTTATGCAGACTATTATTGGAGTGGGAATAGCCAAAGTGACAAGTATAAATCCTCTGTATGGAGTTTTAGCAGGATCTGTTTCTATGAGTGGTGGTCATGGTTCGGCTGGAGCTTTTGGAAAAACAGTTGAGCAATTGGGAGTTGTAGGGGCAAGTACAATGGCATTATCATCGGCAACTTTTGGATTACTAGCAGGTGGACTTTTAGGTGCACCGTTAGCATTATATTTAATTAGAAAAAATAATTTAAAAGCAGTGAATGTAGTAGGAAAAGAAGATGTGAACTTTGAAGAGGAGTACTCATATCAAGATATAACAGCAGACGAATTATTAAAACATATAGCCGTTCTTTCAATTGTAATGATGATAGGAACAACATTTTCATCGATGCTAAAAAGTAATTTTGATTTGGCTTTACCATCTTATGTAGGAGCTATGTTTATGGCAATTATATTTAATAATTTAAATGTAAAATATAATTATATAAAATTGAATAGAAAATTGATTGATATTTTAGGAATAACTTCTTTAAATATATTTTTATCAATGGCACTAATTTCATTAAGACTTTGGGAATTAGCATCTTTAGCAGTACCAATGTTTTTAATTTTATTTGCTCAAGTTATTTTCATGGCACTTTTTACAAGTCAGATAGTGTTTAAAGCTATGGGAAAAGATTATGATGCAGCGGTAATGGTTTCAGGAATGTGTGGATCTGGATTAGGGGCAACTACAAATGCAATGCTAAATATGGGTGAAGTTTCAGAAAGACATGGGTATACAGTAAATCCATATTTAATTGTAACTTTAACAGGTGCATTTTTGATAGATATTTTTCAAATGCCAGTTATAATAACAGCTATAAATATATTTAAATAAAAATAAAAAATGATTTATGCCAACGAAAATTTTTGTTGGCTTAAATTTTCACTTTTCAAATGTAAACTTTAAAAATAAAAAAAGTTGACATTTTTATTTTTGTAGAATAGAATGGTTAACATGAAATAAAATTATCCGAGGTGAAATATGAAAAAATTTATAAAGAAAATAATAGATGGAATTTTAGAAAGAAAA
>JBOFVP010000352.1:0-3488 GCA_051653165.1 Clostridium sp. | reverse complement strand
GAGTTTACAAAATAATAAGCAAAACTCTCTAAAATTGCAGGTAAGCTTATTGGAATAATAACCCTTCTTAAAAGAGACATCCAACCAACACCCATAGTTTCAGAAGCATTTTCATACTCCTTATCAATTCTCTTCATTTCATTTGACATAGTTAAAAACGGTGTAGCAAAGAAATGAATAATATTAGCTAAAATTAATATAGCAAAAGTTCCGTAAATAAAGCCTAAAGGATTTCCACCCTTATTAAAGAAGAACATATACGCAATACCAATAGTTAAACCAGGTACAGCATTAGGTAATATACCCATAAAATAAATACTCTTATTTAAAGTCTTTAAACTCTTACTTCTCTCACATAAATAAGCTGCCATAAAGCAAATAACAGTTCCAATAATTGCAGTAATACTAGCAACCAAAATACTATTACCAAAAATCTGCCATCCACTCATACCCAACACCTTAAAGTTAAACCACTTAGTAGTTAAAGATAAATCATATGGCCAATTTACAAATATAGCAGATAATAATATTGTTATGAAAATAGAAATTATTAAAAATCCTATTATTCCATTAATACTAGTAACTAAAATATCTCTCTTCTTATTTTCACGAATAACATATCCAGTAGCTTTAGAATCAATTCCAGCCTTATTTTTCTTACTGATAATAAAATCAATAACAAAAGCAATAATAGCAGGAATAATTAGAATAACCCCAACAACAGATCCCATTTCCAAATCTTGTTGTCCAAGCATCTTCTTATAAACCTCAGTAGCAAGTACACTAAAGTTTCCTCCAATTATCTTAGGAGCACCAAAATCAGTAAATGCCATAGTAAAGGCTGAGAAGAAAGCTGTAATAATTCCAAACTTAATACTTGGAAGAGTTATAGTCATAAACTTTCTAGTATTAGAAGTTCCCATAACCTCAGCCGCTTCATAAAGTCTATTATCAGAATTCTTTAAAGCTAAAGAGAAAATCAAATAAACCACAGGGAAAATATATATTACCTCAGCAATAACAATACCTAAAAACCCATATATATCAACAGATAAATTAAGAGCCGTTGTAATAATTCCCTTCTTTCCAAACAAATAAATTAATGCAATACCATGAGTCATAGTTGGAGCAAATAAAGGTAATAAAGCTATCCAATGGAAAAACCCTTTCCCCCTTAAATTTGATCTACTAATACCATATGCATATACAAATGCAAGTACCATTGCAATAAGTGTAGCTGTTAATGAAACATATAAACTATTTCTTAAAGCAATCTTAAAACCTCTTGTCCCTAAATAGTTAACAAAATTCTCAAATCCAACAAAAGTACCATCAGCACTTTGGAAAGCCTTTGTAAATAGAGTCAGAATAGGAACAGCAAGGAATATCACTAAAAAACCAATAACTAATAAGCTTAAAATCTTTTGACTATTATCCTTACGCATATCTCTTTATTTCTGTTCCTTCCTCTATTTTTAAGTATATATATTTTCCAACCTTTAAGTTGTTATCATTCTTTTCTTTCCATGAAATATCAAGGAAAACCTCTTCCTTGTTATTTTCTAAAACAGCAGTAATTCTAAAAATATTACCTCTAAACTCAATATCTTTAATTAACCCTTGAGAATATCCATCCTTAGAAGTTAAAGAATAATCAATACACTCAGGTCTTAAATACTCAACACTTCCATCCTTATTAGTAACAAAATTAATCTTACCAATAAAGTCAGCAGTAAATTCATTTTGAGGATCATAGTAAATCTCTTCAGGATTTCCCTCTCTCATAACATTACCATTGTTAAATACAATTATTTTATCACCCATAGTTAAAGCTTCCTCTTGGTCATGAGTTACTAAAATAGTTGTTATATTTAACTTCTGTTGAAGATTCTTAATTTCACTTCTTAAACTCTCCCTAACCTTAGCATCTAAAGCAGATAACGGTTCATCTAAAAGTAATATATCTGGCTTTAAAATAATAGCTCTAGCTAAAGCAACCCTTTGTTGCATACCACCTGAAATTTCTGATGGATACTTATCAGCACTATTACTTAATCCAACCATATCAAGCATTTCCATAACTCTTTCCTTAATCTCATTCTTAGGAACCTTTTTATTAACAAGCCCATAAGCAACATTATCAAATATAGTTAAGTTAGGAAATAACGCATAGTTTTGAAATACTATTCCTATATTTCTCTTTGAAGGTGCAAGCTTAGTAATATCTCTTCCCTCAATCATAACACTTCCAGAATCATTAGTTTCAAGACCAGCAATTATTCTTAAAAGAGTAGTTTTACCACATCCACTTGGCCCTAAGAAACAAATTAATTCACCCTTATTTATTTCAATATTTATTCCCTTTAAAACTTCATTCTTTTTAAAGCTTTTTCTAATATTATTAATCTTTAAATAACTCATATTATTCACCTGCTCCATATTTCTCTTCCCATTTCTTTAAGACATAGTTTCTATTTTCTGATGCCCAATTAAAATTATTTTCAATCATTTGCTTCTTAGTTTTTTCATCAGTAGAACCCTTTAAAGTAACTAAGCTTCTATTTTCCTTATACATCTTCATCATCTTATCTGATAAAGCCCATTCATAAAATACCTTAGCTTCATCCTTAATATTCTTCTTATTAATAAGAGCTAAAACCTCAATCTCCCAACCAGAACCCTCTTCAGGCATAATAGTTTTTATATTTTTATTCTTCTTCTCCATTTGCATAGATAAGAAATCCATACCAACACCAATTAAAACTTCTCCCTGTGCAGCCTGTTTAGTTGGTGCACTTCCTGAATGAGAATATTCCTTCATGTTTTTATTAAGAGCATCCATGTACTCCCAACCTTTTTCTTCACCAAATATTTGTAGCCATCCAGATACAGTTAAGAATCCTGTACCAGAAGAAGCTGGATTTGGCATCATTATTTCCCCCTTATATGCTGGGTTCAATAAATCTTTATAAGACTTTGGCATTGGAAGTCCTAACTTTTCTAACTCTGTAACATTAACTGTGAAAGCCGTCATCCAAGCACTAATTCCAACCCAATGAGGTATTTCATTTTTAACATCATAGAAATTTGGATCTATTTTATCTAATCTTTCTGACTTATAAGGGTAAAACATATTATGCTTATCTAATATAAGAGCATTACTTGCAGGTACCCCCCATACAATATCTGCTCTAGGGTTGTCCTTTTCAACTAATAATTTAGCTGCAACAACACCACTAGAATCTCTTATAATATTTACATTAATATCTGGATAATCCTTATTAAACTCTTCTATGTATTTTTCTACATACTCTTCTTCTATTGCCGTATAGATATTTATTGATTTTTCTTTTTTACCATTAAAACATCCACCTAAGGTTGTTAATGATATTATTGCAATTAAACCTATTGTTATAAACTTTTTCATCCCAATTACTCCACCCTAATTTGTTTTATTTATATTCATCTAATTATTTTACAAACTTATA
>JBOFVP010000351.1:0-2168 GCA_051653165.1 Clostridium sp. | reverse complement strand
TATTTTGGAGAGAGAAATAATCCAAATGAGAAAATAGTAAATAATTCTTTTAGAAATAAAGTAAACGAAGAAATTAAAAATAATAATGCATATGAAGCAATTTTAGTAGATAGAAATGAATATATCACAGAAGGAAGTAGAAGTAATATTTTCTTTATAAAAGGAAATAACTTAATAACTTCTCCAATAGAAAATGTACTGCCAGGTGTAACAAGAAAGAATATTATGGAAGTAGCTAAGAGTAATAATATAGAGATTATTGAAGAAAAAATTAAGTATAGGGATTTGAAGGATATTGATGCTTTATTTATATCAGGAACATCACCAAAAATTTTGCCCATTAGTGAAGTTTTAGAAGAAAAGTTCGATATTAATAATATATTGCTTAGAGAGTTAATGATTAGTTTTAATAAAAAAGTAAGTAATTATATAAATAATGGGTAAAAAATAGATAAAAAAAGTAATATAGTATAAAATTTCTATTTCATATTACAAAAAATATTATCTTTATGATATAATTAATTTGAATATATTAGAAATTTTATAAGTAAGAGGGGCAGATGAGATATTTATATAGTATAGATAATTTAGAGAGTGAATGTGAAAAAATCAAACAAAAATATGGGATAGATAAGTTAAATATCCAAGATACAAATAAAGAGGAATTTATAAAATGCATAACCATATTTGAGCCACGAAGAATTTTTAATATAAAAGCGGAAGAAAATAATTTTAAATTATATGGGAATATAATTTATGAACCAGGATTAAAATATTACCTTAAAACAGGTGAGGATTCTCACCTGCAGGTATGGGAAGATGTAGTACAAGCCCCCATAGCATTTACAAATAGCGAGATTAAAGAAATATTAGTTGAAAAGGGTATAAAAATCGGTGTAATAGAAGAAGCAATAACTAATTTACTTGAAAGTAAAACAGAATTTGTTTTAATTGGAGAAGGAATAAAACCAGTTGATGATGAACAAGATTATATAAAAACTTACTTTGATAATAAGATTAAAAACTTTGAAGAAGAAAGTTTAAAAAATATTGATTTTAGAAATTTATATTCAATTTCAACAGCTAAAATTGGAGATGTAATAGGTGAAAAGATAATAGGAAAAGAAGGTAGGGACGGACTTGACATATATGGTAATAAGGTTCCTAAAAAAATAAAGAAGAAAATAAACATAAATACATATACCGGTTGCGAAATTAAAGAGAATAAAGTTGTAGCTCTAATAGATGGAAAACCATCTATTAAGGGGAATACATTCTCTGTAACATCTGTATACAATATACCGACAAATGTCGATTTAAATTCAGGGAATGTCAACTTTGTTGGAGAAGTTGTAATTGAGGGAAGTATTAAAGAAGGTATGAAGGTAACTTCAGGTAGTGGAGTAATTGTTAAAGGAAACGTTGAAAATGCAGAAATTAATGCAAAGGGCAATATAGTAGTTGGTGGGAATATTATAAAATCCACAATTAAAACAGGTGCTAAGGATGTTGAGAAAAATAATGCATTAGTTCTTTTAGAAAATTACAAGGAAAGCTTAGATGGATTGATAAAATCAGTAGTACAAATAAAGGAATATAATATTAAAGCATCTAACTCAAGTGATGGTGAATTAATTAAGCTACTAATTGAATCTAAGTTTAAAAATTTAGTAACTACTGCCATGAATATTATAACCCTGACTATTACAGGTGTAATAAGTGATAAGAGTATTTCAGAGTTTATTAAATCAAAAATAATGGGATTAAATACATTAAATATTAAGTCATCAAATGAGTTGTATGATTTAATATCAATAATTGATGATGAAATATCAGGGTTAAAAGCAAAAGTAAACTTAAAGCTAGATGTAAATATTGCTTATTGTCAAGATACAAAAATAGAAGCATCAGGTGATATTAATATTTTAGGAAAAGGACAATATATATCAGATATGAAATCACTAGGAGCTATTAATTTTATTAATAAATCTTCGGTGTGTAGAGGGGGAACTCTTGAAGCTAAAGATGTTATACATGCAGGAATAATTGGAACACCTTCAGGAGCTATAACAACTTTGAAGGTAAATAAAGGTGGAGTTATAACTGCTAAAACAGTATATGCAAATACAAAACTTTTTGTAGGGGAACGTACATATACATTTGAACAT
>JBOFVP010000350.1:0-6403 GCA_051653165.1 Clostridium sp. | reverse complement strand
GACTACTATAAAAATTATTTTCTAGTAAAATTATTTCTTGAAAAAATAGAAAAACTAAAGATAAATAAAAATGTTAATAGGGAGGTTTGATAAATATTTTTATTTATCAAAATTATAATATGGAAATAGTTGTATTAGTATTAGGAGCCCTCATAATAACTCTAGGATTAAGTTATTTAAATGAAAATAGTATAAATAAAGCCGAAAAAGAGGCTAAATTGAATTTAGAAAAAATTCTTATTAATCATGAGTCATTTTCTGTAAAAGGATCTAATTGTGACTTAATTTTTCATAATGACTATTTTCAATTTAAATTTAAAGGCTTAATCGAGGAATTTGATTGGAAAGATGTAAAATTTGAGGAGATTACCTCAATAGAATATAGAGATCCGAGGTTAGGAATTGCTAAAATAGTAATTAATTTAATTTCTGACTCTAAAATTATTCTTGGATTTGGTGATTCAAGCGAAAAAAGAAGATATCTATATTATAAAAATTATTTTTTGGTAAAATTATTTTTAGAAAATTTTAAAAATTGAAAATCAAAACTAAACTTTAGAGATTAATTTAGATAAAATTCTTAAAAAATAAGTGAAAAAAGGACATAAAAAATGAAAAATATAAGTACAAACAAGAATTTGTAATTGAGTTTATGAGAAGAAGAGGTGACGAAATAATAGTAGAAGTAATACCTAAGTATAATATGAACGATAAGGCAGTAGCGTTGTTATTCCGCGTTGGACACCTACTTGGAGTAAATGATAATTATTTAGATATAAAATATAATCAAAATAAAAAATCTTTTAGTCATTTCTAAAAGATTTTTTTTATTTTCATGACAAGTTGTAACCTATAATCAAAGATTAAGAAAAATCTCGCATATAGCTAAAAATTATCACGTTATATAGTTTATATTTTCAAAATTATTAAGAACTGTAAGTATAATCAAAGAATTAAATCTCGTATTTTGATTAAAATACGAGATTTATCAAAAAAATAAAAAGTGATTAAAACGTCTTAGTTTTTCAACCTACTTTGATTCATCCTTGTTTTAATCACTTGTAATTTACATATAATTATATATTTATATTAATAAAAATTAGTTCGGTTAATTTTTATTGTAGAATCTTTAACACTTTCATAAAAAATTAGTTTTCTTCATTGTATTTCTTACTTCTTTTTTCTAATTTTGTAACTTTTATACAATTCCATATTCAATAGATCCTTCTTCCAAATATCTTCAAATTTTCTTTAATCTTTATTACAAATCTTACTAAATATATTACATCCAAAAGCTCTATCATTCTTTATTTTATTTGGAGTAGTCTTAAGCATAACTTAAGTGATTATATAGTACTGTCTAGAGTTTTAGTCTCCTTCTATTTTGGAGTAGTCTTAAGCAAATTTGTAATTGTGGTTGCTTTTTTTCATTACAAAAAATTGTTAATATTTTATATTCATTTAATTTTAATAAAGTAGATACTGTTATCGAAATTTTGTGATTTTGTAATATAATAGCCTTTATATCTTTCAAAGCTATTTCTTTTTCTTCCTCTAAATTTTGAATGATTAATTTCTCTTTTATAACTTTTAGTTTTTCACTATTAGAAATATTTATTATCATATTAAAATAACCCCAATGTTGTAATAACTAACCCTAGAATATATATATAATATTTGTAATTTAAATAAAAATAATATACTCTTAATCTCAAATTCTGTTGAATATTTTTCATTTCTTTTATATAATCTTCACTTTCTATACTATTATTTTTCAAAAATTCTCTAGCAGTTGTGTAATAATCAATATCTTCCCTGTTAATAACCCCTCTTATTATTTCTATATATTTTCCTTTACCTTCTATTTCTTCATTTAATTTTAAAATTCCCTCTCTTAAATTTTCTGTTTTTCTTCTAGTTTCTTCTGGTTTTAATAATAAAGAAATTGTAAATAATAATAACGAATAGATTATAGATATATAACTTACTAAATCACTATTTATAACATTTTTTTGAATTGCTTTAAAATATAAATCTGAAATTCCTAAAATAATTAAATATAAACTTCCAGTTGTCAAAATAAAACTATAAAATTTATTATTATTTTCTAGTCTTTTCTTCATATTTATATAATTTTGACGTGTTATCTTATATTTTTCACAATCATTTTTTTCTTTTTCCATAAAAATCAGTATCTCCCTTAAAATATTTTAAGCTCATACTTAGATTGGTATGAGCTTTTCTTTCTTTACTTCATTTGCTTATATTCTAGTAATTTTTTTACTTCTGTTATAAAGTCTTTTTCCAATATATCAAATTTATCTGTCTTTCCTAATAATTTCCCTTTTTTACTACTTATACTTTTTATTTTATATTTGTCTAAAGAAAGTTTTTCATTTTCTAATTCAAATTTTATTTCTATATTATATTTTTCTAAAATAGTTTTTACCGATTTATTAATTTGATTTTTAGTTTTTTTATCATAACTAAACAAATCTATCAAGTCATTCATTTGATCTATAAAACTTTTATCTGATATTTTATTATCTATATAATGATGAAAATGAGTTATATAATTTCTTATAATATAACTTTCTCTTCCAAAAAATTCTTTTGCATATTTTTGATTATAATTTCCATTTTTTGCTCCATAAGCCAATTGAAAAAATTGATAATCTCTGTCTCTTTTATTTATAAAAGCTAAGAAACGAGACTGAATATCTGAAGCTATTTCATGTAATTGGAATGGTATGTACAAGGTCTCTTTTTTCTTTAAAAAATCATATTTTCTTATTTTTTCACAAATTTCTGTATAATTTTTTAAATTTTTTCTATAAATTAATTCTTTGTCATTTTTACTTTTACATCTTTCCCATTTTCTATGTATTTTAGATTTTTCTTTTTGATTTTTTCCAATCTCTTCTAAAAGCTTTAAATATTCTTTTCTTTCTTTTTCTGAATATTTTGCATATCCCATTTCTTGTAATATATCATTTATCCCAAATTTTCTGGTTTTCTCTAAATTACCATATAATAACGGTGTTTTCCCATCTGTATTATGGTATAGCAAGTGCTTTTCATTTTTTTCTATCAAACTTTGTTCATAAATATCTTCAGTTACAAAATATTTTAATATCTCATTATATTCTTCTATAGTTGAATAATATCTTTTCAATAAATGGTTATTATGTTCTCCTGTATTTCTTATATTTTCACATTTTTTTGTTGAAAGCTCTTCTCTAGTTATTAAAATTAATTCACAAATTTCTCTCCAGGTATCTATAGCAATCTCGAATATTTCTTTTTCAATTTCTATACTACCTTTTTTATTTAAATATTGTTTATACTTTACCAATTCATTCGCAAATTGTGAAAGACGAGTATTATCTACAAAAGATAAAAAGAAATAAGCCATTATAGCTTTTTCCTCTTCAAAGTTTACATTAACTTCATCTACTTTTATTTTATTTTTTTCTAAAAATTCTTCCCTTTCATAATCCCCATTTAAGAAATTATCAATTCCTAAATATAAAAATTTATTTTTATTTAACCACTCTATAAATCCTTCTAAAAAAATATCTTCTAAATATTCATTAATATATGCACTTTTTTTCTTATTTTTATCCTCTATATATTTTTCTTCTTTCAACTTCTCTGCTTCTAACCTATGAAGAATTGAAATATATTCTTGAATAGCATATTTTTCATCGTATTCTAAAAATTGATTATATGCTACTCCCGCCTTTGAATTTATCCTGTTACTTTTTTCTTTTCTTGCTTTAGCTTTTTTTATGGCTATTTTAAATTGTCTTTTATCTTCTAAAAACTCATTAAAAAAATTATTGTAGTATAACTCTTTTAAAAGATAATTCTTTGTATTTATATAAGCTTTTTTCTCTTCAAAATTTTCTTCTTTATATTTATCAAAGAAAAAATAAGAATATTCATTTTTATATTTTTCATATAGGTTCTCTCCTTTATTTAAAACTCTTTTAAAACTAGGAGCATATGAAACCTTTTTTTTAAGTAAGAAAAATTTATAAATATCAAAATAATGCTTCAAATTATTAGTCTCGTAGTAGTAATTTACATTATTAGAATGAAATTTTTCTTTTATTTTACTTTCAATAGTATTTTTTATATTTTGTAAATTTTTAATTAAATTTTCTTTACATTTTTCAGAATATTTTGGTCCACTATCTTTATCATAAACGCCATTTTTCATTTCTAATTTTTTTATTCCAAAATGTGCTAGACTATTTCTGAATCTATTCAATGAACTATGAATAGTACTTATATAGTAATTTTTATATTCTTCATCCCCTTCAATATCTGGAAAATAATATTTTAACTTTTTAAAATTTATATTTTTTACATCAAAAATACAGAACATTTCACCTATTTTTTCTTTGGTATTATCTTTATTTAATTTATTATAACTATGACATGCAATCCCTAAAATTGTTGCTATTTTTCTCACTAAACTTTCTTCTGCTTTTATATATTCTAATTCTTTTGAACTATATCCTTTAGCTTTCACATTTTCTGGTTTGTAGTGCATATACTTACCATAATCTAAAACGTGCATAATATATCTATTTTTAAAATTTTCTTTTAATTTCTTTTCAATCTTTAATGTAGATCCTAATTCTTTTTTTAAAAATTTATTGTATAAATTATTAGAATCTTTATAATTGTTTTTTCCCTCATTTTTTTTCCCCATTTTTTTTGATGTATTTGTTATTTTTTCTATACATATTTTTAATTCTAAAAAAATAAGACTTATTCCTATAATATCATTTTCTTCTTTCCCTAATTTATTTGTTGTTTGTTCTTTAATAGCTTTTCTTACTTCATTTAATACTTTTATTGCTTTATTCCTAATATTATCATTATTTATTATATCTACAACTTTATCTAAAATAGGTTCTATATTTGATTTTTTAAAAAGAATATCTATTTCATTATTTAAAATATCTTCATCTAATTTATCTTTACACTTTTCCAAAAGTTTTATATAAAAATCTTCTTTTGAACTTATAACATTTTCTATTATATTAATTTTTTTTCCTGATTCTTCTTTCGATTGAATTTCAATTGATATTCTATTGTTTTCTAATGATTTTACTATTAACTCTATTTTTCTTTCTAAATATTTTTTAAATACTTTCTCCAATAATTTATATGTTCCTAATTCTTTTATTTCTTTTTTACTATCACCTTTTATTTCACTTGCTTCTTTTTGAAACTCTTTAAACAATTCTTTAAATTTATATTTCTCGTCTGGAGTTTTTAATAAATATTGATTATCCTGTAATTTATATTCCTTTTTTAAAGAATAATTTCCTTCTTTCATATTAATTTGATCCAAATCTATTTTTAAAAGTTTATCTAAACTCCAATTATATCTTTCTTTGCTAATTTCCTTTAAATAAAGTTCTTTTATAAATAAATAGAAACTATAAAATGGTTCTAATTTATCTCCTGCCTTTTCTATTTGCTTATAACTTTTCCCCTCTAATATTCTAAAAAATTCTTTAGAAATTCTACTTTCAATTTGTTTTTTAAATCGTTCTTCTACTATCTTTTTAGTTCTTAACATTTTATTCTCTTCGTTTATTTTTATATCATTTTCTTTCTCTTGAATTTTCACACCAAAATTTAAACATCCTATTTTAGGGTCAATTTCTTTTGAATGATATATTCCTGATACTTTAGTTAATTTCATTTTATCCCCCTATAATTTTATATATTTTGATTATATCATACTTCACTAAAAAATAAAAAAACTAGATTCACTCTAGTTTTTCTTATGATATATTTTTTCTTTTGAAAACTCTTTTTCTTAACATTAAATTTTTAATTTTCATTTAATTTTAATATTTTTTATTTTGGAGTAGTCTTAAGCCATAAAATGTTACATGTTGATGATGTAGATGTGTTTTAGTCTCCTTCTATTTTGGAGTAGTCTTAAGCCTAAGAGCATTGATAAGATTCATAAGGATGTCAAGTTTTAGTCTCCTTCTATTTTGGAGTAGTCTTAAGCCCATAACTTATTTTAGGCTTTTTATCTCTTGATTTTACTAGTTTCTCTTTCATTTTTTGTTCTTATTTTCTTAAAACTACTCATAGTAATTTTAACATTTTCTTTGATAATTTTCTACATTTTTATTTTATGACTCTTGGAAACTGCGGATTGCTTATCCCTGCTAACATATATCCCTCGTCTAAATACCCTTGAACCATTTCTAATGTCTTTTCTAGGGTCATATAATTTTCTTCTATTATACTTCCTATTACAAATCCTGCTAATATATCACAAGCTAAATATCTATCATTATTTAATTTTAAAAAGTATAGTTTTGAATATGTTTTCTTTTTAGCCTTTTCGCCAGTTATTTCA
>JBOFVP010000349.1:0-6052 GCA_051653165.1 Clostridium sp. | reverse complement strand
CAAACAATATGAGTATAAAACAAACATCCGCTTGAGTCAATGTTTAAAATATCCAAAATATGAAGTTATTTTACTTAATCTGCTAAACATAATTGAAGAAACCTATAGCTTGATCTTCTAAAGTTCCAACTAACATTGCTCTATCTAGTAGCGTATTAAACTCTTCACAGCTAGTTTCAGCAACTAGTGTACATGAATAGCAAGCTGAAAGATTCAATGCATCTCTTCCCTGTCCCTTACTTTCAATACATACTGGATCAGATGAACAAAATCTTGCTTTCTCTATTGCTGAGTTTATTATATAAGGTAATTTATCCACTCTCCCTTGTCTAACTAACCCTCCAAGAGTTCCTTCTGAATCCCCATTTGCTGTATATATAAGTATTCCATTCATATGGTAGTCTGAATCTTTACCATTGCAGTATATCCTCTCTCTAAGAGATGTAGAACTATATCCACATTTAAAGCTTAACTCCTTAATTATTACATGAGCTAATGTGTGCAATAATAAAAACTTACTTGTAATTCTTCTTTCACTATGACCTCTTTCTGATAAAATCTTGTTATATTTTTTATCCAAGTCATCTGCTCTTTTGCTTATCTCATCATTAGAAGAAATCCATTTATTTATAACCTCTTCTTTTAATTCAATAAATATTCCTTCACCTCTAACCTCCATTGCAGGATACCAACTTGTATCCTTCAATGGCTTTATTACTTCCGATTTTCCACTTTCCTCATCTATCTCCATTATATTTGAGTCTGGTGCGTGTAATCTAGTAAAGCCCACCAGTGCTCTTATTTCTTTAAGTTTGTGTATTAAAACTACATTATTAATATAACTAAATCCACTATAATCTAAATACTTTTTCCCATCAACAACTTCTACCCTAAAATCTTTTTGGTCCATTATTTTATACCCAAACTCTCCTATAAGGGCCTTATACTCCTCTTCTTTATATCTTGTCCTACTTTCAAGTTCTTCAGTATCATTAATATCATCATCCAATTTCCTATTCACTATTGTCTTTACAACTTCTATTGGTAAGGTTACTTCATTAGATATTGTTTGGTAATAGCTCTGTACTAGGTTTTCTATAATCTCTCTCGGCATATTACTAGCTTTCAATGATTCTATACTTATAATCATTGAATTATATGATGAACTCTCTTCAATAACAATATTTACCTTTTCTGAGTACGGTGGTATTAAAATTGAACTTTCAACCTTTGGAAAATAAATATTTGTAGCTCCTCTTTGTAATACAGTTGGGTACTCTCCACATTTATCATTTTCATCATCCCAAGGTCTATTAGCTCTACACTCTAGGCTATACTCTTCTTGGAAAAATCCTTCTTTTATCGCTTTCTTCTCTAGTTCTTGAAATACATTTATATTTTTATTAAATGTATTTGCTAAGTTTGTCTTACAATTACAGTTTCTACACTCTACTTTTATTCCCTCTAAACCCGATGTTACTCCACTTGTTTTAATATAAATATCTGGTTTTGGACAAACCTTCTTATTATTCTTATAATGTACCCATTGAACCCATGGAAAATCATCAATATGTCCATTTTTACAAGCAATTACTATTCTAGCTGGAGATAGTTTAACTCTACACTTAGAACATATATTTTTCCTCATTACTTGCTCTTTTCCATATATACTTTTATATTGTTTTTCCCATTCTTTTAAAGATTGAAACTTTCTACACTTTGGACAAAACATCCATTCTGGAAATTGAACTAATGGTATAAATACATTTTTATTCTCTTCATCTTCCCCTTTAACTACTGGTGTTTTAAATCCTTTAACATTTAATACTTTCTCTAATCTCTCATCATGTATTATAGTTAAGTTTTTTGGATTCCACTTGTCACAGCTTGTAGTCATAAAAACACCCTCAGGTAAATCTATCATAGCTCCAACACCAAAAGGGAAAACAACATTACTTGCTCTTATCTTTCTCCCGAATAACGTATAATTTTCTTTTAGCGTAGTCATTATTCCTCCTCCTTTTTTAGGACTTTAATTTGTAACTCTCCATCCACATTTCTCATTGATGTCATTGTCTCAAATCCTTTGCTTTTATTGGTTTTATCATAAAATCTACTCATTAAAGGATTATCTCCCTTTGAATATTTTAACGGCAAATCACTTATTTCAGATTTTTCTTTCCACCTAATTATAATATCTTTTAATTTATCTTCTATAATCTTTCTATCTTCTGGTGATTTATTACACGCTCTTTCTGTAATATACGTTTTAATTTTAATTACTTCTTCATCATCTTCATTAAAGTGTGCTGCAGCTTCTTCATCATTTAAATAAGTACTATTATGTCTAACCATAGTTATAAATACTGAATGTAACATTCTTTCTAAAGCTGGTTCTGAAAAAGGCGTTATACTTGTAGGCTCTACATATTTGTAAAATGCCTGATGATACAATTGAAAAATTTCATAGTGTGACTCATCTCTTGATTTTCTCCCATCATATAGTGTAAAAACTAACCCTGGATCACTTCTTCCTACTCTACTTGAAGCTTGTATATATTCAGAAGTTAATTTTGGTTGACCTATTATCGTCATTAAGTTTAACCTTGATACATCCACACCTACCGATATCATATTGGTTGCTAATAAAACATTTATGGCATTATTAGGATGTTTATTTTCCAGTTCGTCTAGTAACTTTACTATCTGAGATGATGCAACTCTACTTGTTAATTCTGCACCACTATAAACTTTTCTTGTATCAATAATAGATCCCACTCTTGAAGCTATTCTTATCATATAATCCTTAACGTCATCATCTACTAATGTTACAGCTTTACCTAACTCTCTGATACTATTAAAATATGAAACTAATGTCCAATATTTATCTAATACCTCAATTGGCAATTCCATTCTACTTATTCTTTGTAATAAAGCAGCAAATAACCTTATTTCAGTAGTTATCTGTGTTTGTCCATTTCCACTTATACCCACATATAGTCTTCCTGGCTTATTTTCTATTTTTTCTTCTTTCGTAAAAAAAGAATCCTCTATCTCTATTCCTGGTGGTGGAAATTGTAGAGTTTTTCTATTGTACAAATTCTCGACTTGTTCAGTAGCTTCACAAATAGTTGCAGTAGAAGAAATTATCTTAGGTCCAATACCATTATTGGTACACAAATAGTCTAGAGCTGTTTCAAATAATCCTACCAAAGTACCAAGTGGACCAGAAATTAAATGCAACTCATCTTGAATTATAAGTTCAGGTGGGTCACACTGATCATATCTAAAGAAACTAACTGCCTCACCCTTCCAAGGAAGCATAGCAAATTTGTCTACAGTAGAAAATAGTAATGTTGGTGGCTCTTTATATAAGCACTCATCTATAACTTGTACTGGTAATTCTTCGGAATAGTAACAATCATTGCTTGGACATCTAAAAACTAACTTACTATTTCTCCCACGTTGCATGTGGTATCCTAAAATACCTCTAGAGTTACTTTCTCTATTTAATGCTTCACCACACCACGGGCATTTTAATAATTGAAATTTATTCTCTGCATACTTATCTTTCTTCATCTCTTCCAGAGTTTTTTTTGCATCTGATAAAGAGTTTGGAGTTTGTTCTGAACCTATCCAAAGTCCTATAGTTATAGGGTCTTCTCCTAAATCCTCATCATCTTCTTGTCTTATATATTCACATGCACATATCAATTTACAAGCTCTCTCAAATTGCTGAGCAGCCAACAATCTAAGAGTATACCTCATAATTATCGTTGTACCTAGCCCCTTATCACCTCTAGTTATTCTCCTATAAAAGATTGTAAAAGCAGTTACTCCTAAGTATGCTTCTGTCTTTCCCCCACCGGTTGGAATCCATATTAAATCAACTACATCTCTAAACTTATTCTTTTTATCACTTATAGATGATATTACCATCAATAAAAATGCTAGCTGAAATCCTCTCCACCTACATGAATTTATATCATATTTCTTATACTCTTCATATCCACTATTTGAGTTTACATCATTCTTATAAATCCCTTGAATTCTTTGTATATACATTGCTTTGTTTGCTAATTGAAAGGATCTGAATACATTTTTATCTTTTTCTATTAATTTTAATCCTTCCCTCATTCTTTCCTTCGCAATATTACAGTTTTTAATATTATGTTTAACTGCATTCTCTAGACTTCGTTCTATTGTATTTCCTCTTGTTTCAATTTCATAAATCCAATTTTCATATTTATCTATAAACTCATTTAGTCCATTTATTATATCTATCTTTTCTACATTACTTAAATCAGAAAGATTATACATTGATAATATATCAAACTTTCCGACCTGAGGAATTTCAAAATTAGTATTGGCTACTTCATATTGAGGTAAGTAGCTTGTTCTTATAACTCCTTCACCACATTTACAGTCAGCATCTAGATAGTCCACAGATACTCCATGCCCAATACCAAAGCTCTTTTTATTTCTATATAGTAAATCAAGTTCTGGATTAATTGATTGCTCCAAGTTACTTGATGGCATAAACTTAAAACCATTTTGTTTTGAATTAATGAATATTTCTGGCTGAAATAAATATGACTCTTGCTTTTTTTCAGTGGATTCATTAATTAACATAATCGTAATGCTGTACTTATCATTATACTTTCTTTTTAATACAAATAGCTTTAATCTCTCCTCCTCAATCATATATTTAGCTTGGTTGGTTCCATTAAATTCGATAACAAATGGATTTTCAAACTCTATATTTCTTCTTTTATATGCTTTATTTTTAGTAGAGCACTGAGAACTTAATTTATTAACTTTATTTTTGAATTCTTCCCTATTCCCAAATAGACCAATAGATTCCCACCTTAAAATATCTTTATATGAAAATCTTTCTTTCAATTTCAACATTCCATTTTCATAATAAATAAAGCTTCCCATATCCTTATCCTCTAATGGAAGGGTCTCACCACTATAGGCTATCATACACTCTGAAGTCTTTACCTCACTATATCTTGCCCCATTTAGATTTATTAATATTTTATCTATATCTCTATCAATGAAAAAAGTTAATCCCATAGTACTTTTTCTAATTATATGGGCATTATTCATATCCTCATAATACTCTTCATTAACACTTTCAAAATCCGACTTAAACTTTATATCACTATCTGATTTAATCATATCCTTTTTAAATTCAGAAATCTCTCTTTCTTTTAAGTCCTCTTCACTTTCCTCTCCATTATCATCAGCTATGGTTTCAACTAATTTTTCATTTTCTTTATTAAACAGAACTCCAGTTACATATCTGTTGGTTGGTATATCTGTAATAACCTCTTCATTAATATTTATCCCAGTCTGCTCTGAACCTGGTCCCATTAACTCCTGTCTTACTGATTCTAAAATCTTATCTCTTACCTCTTTTAACTCCATACCTTATTCCTCCAAAACAGTGTTAGCTACATAGGAAGGTATTTCTCTATCTATATCATAAACCTTCGCTATTTCCACTTTAATTACATTGTTAAATAGTCCCGCACAGTTATCTATTATTATATTATCAATTTCATCATTATCGTCTCTCGATTTTACTCTTAATAAACTCTTAGCAATGGCTTTTCTTACTTTAATTTGAAAACTTCTAATCATATTACATGATTCATAGATTGTCTTGTAATTTTTAAAAAAATAACTATCACCTGTCATTTTTGCAATAGCTAAATATACCTCTTCCTCTTGTGGTCCTACAATTGAATCTACCACCCAACTTCTAATTGTTGCATTTGTCCTAGACACCCCATGTATACTTAATTTTTTCTCTAACTCATTGTAGGTGTAATTATTACTTTCCATGTAATCTCTCAAAATAACTTTCCAACTCTTTGAAGCCCTGTAAGCTTCATTATATACATCTTTGATTCTATCAATTGACAACAGTGATTTTATGGTTGAATCTACTATATCTCTTTCTATATCATCAACAAAAAGCAATACTTGTCCAGATAATAGCTCACTTGGTTTTTTTATTAGTATCTCTTCTTTCTCTTCATCT
>JBOFVP010000348.1:0-1270 GCA_051653165.1 Clostridium sp. | reverse complement strand
CATATGTCCAAGAATGTTTTCCATAAAAATTTTCCTCCATACTTTTATTTCTGCTCATATTATACTATATTTATAGGAATTTTTCTACATACAAAAAAGTGGGTAATTTTCAAAATAGTATTATCATGTTATTCTTAATCATATTCACAAAATAAGTTTTAAGAAGGAGAAAACATATGAAAAATAATTTAAATGAAATAAATAATGTACAAATACAACTTTTAAGAAATGCCACAATGAAAATTAAATATAATAAAAAAATAATTTTAACAGATCCTTTACTAGCTCCAAAAAACTCTTACCATGGATATTTACCTGAGAATAAAGATAAATTGGTTAGCCCTACTTCTGATTTACCTTTCTCTGCTGAGAAAATAGTTAAAGATATCGATTTGATTTTAGTTTCACACACTCATATTCCAGAGAGTGGAAAAGTAGATTTTGCTTACTCAGATCACTTTGATCAAAAGGCTATTGAAATAATTGATAAAAATACGCCTATTTTTGTGCAAGAGTCAGATTCAAAAGGCTTAAAGACAGTTGGTTTTAATAACCTTGTATCTTTTGAAAAGACTTTTTCTTGGGAAGGAATCTCATTTGAAAGATTTGAACTTTTACATACAGATATTCTATCTTTAAAACCTGTTGTTGGAGAAGTTTCTGGATATATTTTAAGAGCTGACAATCAACCTACAATTTTATGGGCAGGAGATACTATTTTAACTCAAAATATTAAAGATAAAATAACTGAAGTTCAACCAGATATAATAATAATCCATCCTGCAAAGGCTCATCTGCTTTTATCTGAAGCTGAAAAAGATTTCTTCAATTCTTTAGGAATGGCTATTAATAAAGATATCAACGAGCTTAATCTTTTAATAGGAGCTGAAGAGGCTATTGAGATTGCAAAACTTGCTCCAAAGGCTAAAATAGTTGCTATTCATATGGAATCTACAGACCACAGTACTGTAACTAGAAAAGATTTAAAAGAAAAAATAAAAGCAGCTGGAGTTACTAATATAATTGTTCCTGATAACGGGGAAATTTTAAGATTCTAGCTTAAGTAGAATTTCTCTTTTCTTTTCACTAAATATAGCTTATTATATAGATAAAAATAGTAAAAAGGTGAAAGATGTGAAAATAAGAGAAAAGTATACCTGCCCTTTAGAATTAGCATATGATATTTTAAAAGGGAAATGGAAAATGGTAATTTTATATCAAATCCACTGGAGAGGTAGAGCTTCTTTATCAGAGCTTGAAAATGATATTA
>JBOFVP010000347.1:0-5347 GCA_051653165.1 Clostridium sp. | reverse complement strand
ACTTCCACATCCTCCAAATAGTGATAAGGTAAGAAGTGATGCTGTTAATATACTTACTTTTAATAGATTTTTTTTCATAAATAAATTCCCCCTTGTTTTATTAGTATAATTATATATTAATGTAAAAATATAACAAACACATAACAAAACTTAAGGAGAAATATAACAGTTTTGAGATGAGATGAAATTTACACTTTTAATAATTTAATATTTAATGTAATGTTAATAGGAGAAATTTCCTCTATTAGTGGAAAAACATTAACTTTGAATAGGTTTTCAAGATGTTATACTTAAAATAAGGATAATAATAGATTTAAACGTGGGTGAATTTTAATGATAAATAACAAAAGACAGCAAAAGGTATTAGAGATTTTAATAGAAAATAAGAGAGTGCTTACTGGAGAAGAGATATGTATGGCAGTTGGAGTATCTTCAAGAACTGTAAGAAGTGATGTAAAGGAGTTAAATAGTATAATAGAGGACTATGGAGTTCATATTTTATCTGAAAAAGGAAAGGGATATTCCCTTAAAATTAGCTCTATTGATGTATTTAATGATTTTATAAAGAAAATTAATGGAGATAAAAAGTCAATAAATCTAACATCAGAAGAACGTGTGGAGTATATATTATATAAGCTTTTAGTTAATGAAATGGTGGGTACATCAGGAATAACCCTAAATGATTTAGCTGATGAGCTTTATATAAGTACATCCTCTTTAAAAAATGATTTGAAGTTGCTAAAAGAAAAGCTTCATGCTGTTGGAGTAGACATAAATAAAATCTCTAATAAGGGTATAGGAATAGCTGGGGATGAAGAGAAAATAAGAGATGTTATAAATAGATATTTAATCCATAACGGTGGAAAGTTTATAAAGGAGTTTAGAGAGATATTCTTTAAGGAATGTAATGCTCGGGATGAAGAAATATATCATATGGTAATGACTGTGGTCAAAAAGCATAATCTTTTATTAACAGATACAGCATATAAGGTTATACTAAATCATCTACTTATATTAATTGTAAGAAATAAATATGGTCATTTTATAGACTACGATAGAGACACGTTAATAGATCTTAAAAATAAAAAAGGGTGGGAGATTTCAAAGGATATATGTAATAATATAGAAAGCATATTGAAAATCTCATTAAGAGAAGAGGAATATGGATACATAACTAAATATATTATATCAAGTAGCACCTTAAGTAAGGGAGAAAATGAAGAGGATAATAATATAGAAGAGTTTTTAAACTATATTTTAGAGGAAATAAATGAAAAATTAGGTATTGATGTAAGAAGTGATAAAGTTTTAGATGATTTTTTAAGTATGCATCTTAAGGCATCATTAAATAGAGCTAAGTATGGAATAATAATAGAAAATTCAATGCTTTCTACAATTAAGAGTAATTATCCCTTTGCCTTTGAAATTGGAATATTTTCTAATGAAATAATAAAGAGAGAAAAGGGAATATCTTTAAGTGAAGAGGATATTGGATTTTTAGCACTTCATTTTGAGGCTTCATTAGAGAGAAATAAGTGTAGTAAGGATAGAAAGAGGGCAATTGTAGTATGCACAACTGGTCTTGGTACATCTTTATTGATTAAGATTAAACTTGAGTCACACTTTAGGAATAGACTTATAGTAGAAGACACAATTCCATGGTATGAGTTTAATGAAGAATTATTAAATAAGTATGATTTAATAATTTCTACAGTTCCACTTAATAACCATTCAGATAAGGTTATAAATATTAAGAATCTTTTAGATAAGAAGGAAATAAATCTTATTGAAGATAGAATTGATGGTACTGGAGAATGTAGAAATTCACTTACAGCTTCTTTTATGGAGAGTTTATATATAAAAAATCTAAGTGGAGATGGATCAACAGATATTATTCAAAAAATGGGTAATAAGCTTATTAGCCAGGGACTTATATCAAAAGGTGTGTTAGATGAAATATTAAAGAGAGAGTTACTTGCATCTACTGAAATAGGAAATTTAGTTGCAATTCCTCATATTATGAGTGAGGCTATAGATAAGTCTTTTATTATGGTTGGAATATTAAATAAGAGTGTACTTTGGGACAAGGAGCAGGTTCAGTTGGTGTTATTAATTGGTATGGCTGAAAAGGACAAGCATCTTTGGAAGGGAAATTTAGAAAAGATTTATAGAAGTATTATAGACTTAGATGTGGTATTAAGTATAATAAAAACTGAAAATTATAAAGACTTTATAGACACAATAGGAAAATTTTAAATGAATTCTGAAATAGACCCCAAAAGTATGTTTTGGGGTCTATTTCATTGGTTAAAAATGTAGCTTCTTCACCTAATGCTAAGAATCACTTGATAATAATAATTTCCTCTAATAACGGAAATAGTATGTCTGTGAATACATTTACATTAGTTATATAATAAGTACATAGCAAGGGATTGAAAAATCTCAAAGGAAAAAATTATTAGGAGGATTAACATATGAAACTATTAGCAATTACATCTTGTCCAGTTGGAATAGCACATACTTACATTGCGGCTGAAAAACTTAACAAGATGGCAAAAAAAATGAACGTGGAAATTAAGGTTGAAACACAAGGGTCAACAGGAGCTGAGAATGTCATAACAGAAGAAGATATCAAAGGTGCTGATGGGGTAATAATTGCAGCAGATAAATCAGTTTCACTTGAAAGATTTGAAGGAATGGCAATTTATGAGTGTCCAATAACTCAAGCTATTAAGGAGCCAGAAAAAATAATTGAGTTATTTTTAGATGGAAAAGTAGAAAAGAGAAAATCAAGTAAGCTTAAATCAGTAGATGAAGCTAAAAAAGAAATAAAGTCAAAGCAACCAGCATTCTACAAGCACTTAATGGGTGGAGTATCATACATGATACCAGTAGTAGTAGTTGCAGGGTTATTAATTGCAATTGCATTAGCATTTGGTGGACAACCAACTGATGGGGGAATTGCAATACCAGATGATTCATTCTGGAAAAAGGTTGAGATGTTAGGTGGAGCTGGATTTACATTCATGGTACCAGTATTATCAGGATTTATTGCTTATTCAATAGCTGATAGACCAGGACTAGTACCAGGTATGATTGGTGGATATGTGGCAGCAAATGGTTCTTTCTATGGATCAGAGGCTAATGCAGGTTTCCTTGGTGGAATAGTAACAGGGTTCTTAGCAGGGTATGTAGCTAAGGGGTTAAAATCAATTAAGGTTCCAAACATGATTAAACCAATAATGCCAATTATAATAATTCCAATAATAACTACATTAGTAACAGGATTAGCATTTATATTTGTTTTAGGTGGACCAATAACTTCAGTATTTGAAGGGTTAACAGGGTTATTATCATCACTTTCAGGGGCAAGTTCAATAGTTTTAGCAACAATATTAGGTGCAATGGTTGCATTTGATATGGGTGGACCAGTTAATAAAACAGCCTTCCTATTTGGTGTTGCAATGATAACAGAAGGTAGACCAGAAATAATGGGACCAATAGCAGCAGCAATAGCTATACCTCCAATTGGAATGGGAATAGCAACATTTATAGGTAAAAAACATTATAGTCAAGATGAAATTGATGCAGGTAAGGCATCATTTGCAATGGGATTATGTGGTATAACAGAAGGAGCAATTCCTTTTGCATCAGTAGATCCATTAAGAGTTATTCCATCATTAGTAGTTGGATCAGTAGTTGGAGCTAATATAGCAATGTTTACAGGGGTAGCTGATAGAGTTCCTCATGGAGGACCGATTGTTGCTGTAATGGGAGCTGTTGATAATGTTTTAATGTTCTTCGTTGCAATTATAGTAGGTTCACTTGTAACAGCTGTTATGGTAAACTATTTAAAGAGATTAAGAGATAACAAGGCAAATTAATAAAAAAGAGGGTATAGGATATGAATAAATTATTTGATGTAAAATATATAGATTTAAACTTAGAAACAACTGAAAAGTTTGCAACAATTAAGCATTTAGCAGGATTTGCAGAGGACAGGCTTCATAATGTTGATGGATATGTAGAAGATGTAAAAAAGAGAGAAGCTATATCTACAACAGGTATAGGTGATGGAGTGGCAATTCCTCATGCTAAGTCAGAGTTTGTAAAGGTGCCAACAGTTATAGTAGGTAAGAGCAATCAGGGAATTGAATGGGAGAGCTTAGATGATGAGCCAGTTAATATGGTATTTTTAATTGCTGTTCCAGAAGGTGAAGGAAATGAGCATTTAAAGATTTTACAAGTATTAGCTGTAAGTTTAATGGATGATGACTTTAAGGAAGCGTTGTTTAAGACAACAGATAAGAATAAAATATGTGAACTTTTATTAGAAAGAACACAAGGATAATAAAGTTTAAAGGGCTGTTTTATAAACAGCCCTAATTTTAGTATATATAAGGTAGGTAAGGTATGAGAAAATTATTAGCTTCAGATTTAGATGGAACATTAGTAAAGGAAAATAATATAACAGATGAAAATAAAAGTGCTGTAATTAGATTAAATAAGTCAGGAAATAAGTTTGCTGTATCAACAGGAAGACCATATAATGGAGTGGAATTTTTAGAGGATGAACATAACATTAAAATTGATTATTACATACTCTTAAATGGTGCTTTAATATTAAATAAGGACAAGACTCCAATTAAGCATGAAAAAATAAATAGAGAGACCATAGGTGAAATAATAAAAAGTATTGAAAATGAAAATATAGCAGTTTCAGTAGAATCAGGATATGTTACTTATGTATTAGATGGGGATGTAAATTTATGCTATCCAAATCAAGTTAAGGTTAATTCCTTAGATGAAATCAAAGATGAATTAAGCTTAATATCTATTTTCTTTAAGGATGAGGAAATAGAAAGAATTGAGGAGATTAAGAATCTCATTAATAGCAGATTTTCTACTGAGGTTATATCATACAGAAACTCAAGTTTTATTGATGTTGTACCAGTTGGATGTTCTAAGGGGCATGGGGTAAAACATGTTGCAAAGAGTCTAGATATAAAAGATGAAGGGATTTTTACTATTGGGGATTCATGGAATGATGTTACTATGTTTGATGTAACTAAAAACTCTTTTACTTTCCATGATGTGGAGGAGGAACTAAAAAAACATGCTACATACATAGTAGATAGTGTCTCTGAATGTATAGGGTATATAAGTTAAGAAATAATAAAAACCACGGATAGTCCGTGGTTTTTATATTTTTAAAGTTTAAACATTGATGTCATATTTACAAGAGATGAAATATTATTCTTTATCTCTAAAGATTCCTTCTCAATATTTTCAGCCTCAACCTTAATATTATTAATCTTACTAACAACATTAATAGAAGATGAGCTAA
>JBOFVP010000346.1:0-4408 GCA_051653165.1 Clostridium sp. | reverse complement strand
GAAGTGGTAAAGATACGTTGTAAATTAAGTTTTGTTCATTTAACAAGTTGAAATTTTGGAAAATAAACCCTACAGACTCATTTCTAACACTTGCTAAAGTTTCGGCAGACATCCCTTTTAATGATTTACCATTTAGTAGATATTCTCCATCACTTGGAACATCTATAAACCCTAATATATTAAGAAGTGTAGATTTCCCTGAACCTGATGGTCCCATTATTGCAACCAAGTCACCTTTTTCTATTTTTAAATTAATATTATTCAATGCAAATATCTCAGTTTCATTATTACCATAATGTTTAGTAATATTATTTAACTCTATAAGACTCATTTTATTTCCCCCTCACTAAATCAATAATATTGAGTTTTCTTATTTTATTAATTATAGGAATACAGATTATTACTGTAATGCTAAGACAAAAAATTATATTACGAATAAAAAATTCTAGTGAGTAATCTACTGAAAATTTGCGGAAGTTTAACAATAAAATTGAAATAAGTATTGCAGAAGATACTGTAATTAGAACTTCAAATAATAATTCTTTAATAATCACTTTAATAGATGCTCCTTGGGAAAGTTTAATCCCAAATTCATTATATCTTCTACTCAAATTTCCTAACATAACCGAACTGATTCCCACAATTGAAAGGAATGTTAGAACTATTCCAATAATTAAAGATTGGTAGAGTTCTCTATTTAAATTTCCAAGTGTATTTTCTAAATCTTCATTAAGGCTTAGTATACTTGAATCATAATTATACTTTTCACAAATTGTTTCAAATTCTTCAGTAAATTTAGGTAAATATGCATTATCTGATAATGTAGCATATATACCAAAGTCTGACAATGCAACCTCTGAACTAAATGAAAATGCATTTTTAACGGTTGGAATAATAGCAATACTATCAATAAAGGAAACTCCAGAAATTAAATTATTTTTAGAAAAAACTGTTGGAAGTTGATTGGTATCTAAGATGCCGACAACTTCAAAATTTACGTGGTCCTGTTTTGTATTTGTTATATCTAAAGCATTGACTGTAAAAGTATCTCCTATATTCACTATACCAGAATAATCTTTACCTAATAAAATTGGAATATTATTTTTGGTGTAATCTTTATTGAAGTCATCAAATGTAAGAGAACGTCCTTCAATTACATTAAGCTTATTTTTATTTAAAACTTCTTCATTTAAAAGAATGGCTGCATATTTAAAAGTCTCATCACCTACTATTTCCATATAAGGTTTATCAGATATTTTTTCAACTAAAGATGGAATAGGATTAGGTATTGAAAAGTACGTAAAATATGATGACAATAGATTATCTTTTTTCATTTCCTCTAGTTTTTCAATGATATTAGGTAAATAATCATATTTAACAGTTGAGTTTTCTATACTTGAAAATTTAATACTAGACCTACTAAGGTAAGTTCTATCAAAATCAAATAAAGAAGTGAATCTTTCAACTTTATTTCTTGAAGTATCTATTATTGCGCCTGTGTAATTTAGCAAACATAACCCAAAAGACAATTGTAAAACAGCTATAATAAAGAGTTTTTTGCTCTTAATTAAGCTTTTGAATGCATTATACATAAACATTAGTCCTCCTTTAAAATTTCACTAGGTTGTAAATGGAAAACATATTTAAATGCTGGTAGGGCGGTAAAATATGATATTAATACAGTCACTACGGAGGTATACACGATACTTAACGGAGTAAGACTTATTCTAAGTCCAAAGACAACATTATTAGTAAATGCTGACAAAATAAAGTGAGAACCTAGTGCAATAATCATAGAAATTATACAAATATAAAACAATTCTTTGAAAAATAAATTAGATAGTTTTTTACTACTAGCACCACAAATCTTTTTTATAACTAATTCCTTTTTATTGTCCTCAACCCATAAATAAGAAATACAAATAGAGTTTAAAATTGTTATAACTAATATAATTAGTGAAATATAAATTAAAAACTTAGATTCTATTGGTGTTGATATTACAGGTGAATAGCTAGACACTTTGTTATTTGGTGAAAGTTTTTTTATATAACCTTCAATTTTGGAAAGAGAGTCATTAAGTTCACTTTTTTCTCCCTGTAGAATTACTGTAAAGTTACCATTGATTAAAGAGTTACTACCTGTATATTCAAAGAAAATATTGTTAGGAACTAGTATGGTTTTACTATAATTCATTACTTGTCCTATTTGCTTTAATGAAATTTTATCAGTGCCATTTTGTAATGGGAGAATATCAATTTTATCAGATTCAGATAATTTTTTTGTGGACACACACAAATAATCATTTCCTGTTAATTCCTCATCCGATAAATTTCTACCTGAAATTATATCAGATGAATAGGTTGACTTTCCTTTTAGTAGTGTAGTAGTAAGAGAATATCCTAATAAAGATTCGTTTTTATCACTTGATATAAAGGAAGATAACGATATCGTTATATCGTTATTATTAACTACATTTACTAATTCATCAATGAGCACATCTGTCTCTAATTCAAAAAGAAGAATCTTTGAATTATCTGGATTAAGTGATTTATTAGCAATTCGTTTAGATTCTAATATTGATGCCGATAAAGAAAATGAAAAAATTGCAAAGGTAAAGGCAATTACAAAAAAAATTGATGAAGATTTTATTTTTTTATTCAAATTAAACACCTCCTAATTTTATTGTATGATACAAACAAAAAAAACACAATAAAAGAAAATAAAGTAAAAAATATTGTAATAAATATATAAAATATGTATAATTAAAGAGAAAAATACAAAAAAAGGGGATGAAAATATGAAAAAAACTTTATGTTCATTAGCAATTGCAGGAACTATAGTATCACTATTAGCAGTAGGTGCAAATGCAGCAACATCAAAAAATGGTCATTATTATTATGGTGCAGGATCTGTTATTCCAGTGTCTGAGTATGCATCAATTCATGCTAGAGCAGATAATAAGAGTCTGAATAGCATTTCAAGAGTAACAGCAGTAGCTAAGACAGGGACAACCATTCTTAAACAGGATTCAGGTGTATACTGGGCGGAAGTTCAAGTGAATGGAAGTCCTATGAGAGTAAATGAAGCAAAAACAGGTGCGTATGATTCAGCTGGATACAAAGAAACGGTTCACGCAAAGAGATAACAAATAAAATATAGTTGGGTGTCAGAGTGCATTTAGAACAAAGATACCAATAAGAAATTTCACCTTCCATAAATCACAGTATATGCATTTATGGAAGGTTTTTTATTATCTAATAAGCACTCGCTTTTAAGAGGATGATTTTTAATGACCTTTTTAACAATAGTAATCTCAACTCTTAACAATAAGGTATAAAAAAAACTTGCATTATGTAAATAATGCAAGTAAAATTTAATTATTAATTAAATTAAAAAGTTCCTTCAAACTCTTATAAAATACTCGCCAAAGTATTTTATAAGCCAAACTTAGTAAGTACGCCAATACTTAAAAAGCCGTTATGATAAGAACTTCTACAAAAAATATTGTATTTAATTTATATGAATATAATAACTGATAGAAGAACGAATTTCAAGCCTTTTAGTATGGTAAAACCTTACTGAAAGGCTTTTTTTGTTTTATTTAATATAAAAGTTATAAGTTATATTACAATATGGAGCATAAACCAAGTATTTATGTAGTAGCTTCAAACTGAATGAAGAGCATAGACAAGATGTTGAGATAACAGTAAGTATTGACTATGAGTGAGCAGATACACTATAAACTAAAATCTCTAACAAGAGACAAGGGTTACCTGTAGCCAAGGCTAGAAAGTATAGGGGGTGGCTTAGTAGTGTCTATCTATTAAGCAATACCTAAGGGGTTAAAAGTCCAAGCAAGACCTCAATAAGCCTAAGTAACATAACTGTTATATGGTTAAACAGCGGACGGGGGAACGTAGGGCATAAGCAGTCTTAACAGGCGTTATACTCTATGCCACACTGGTAGGCGAAAGTCTACGGGATATAGTAAGCACTAGAAATGGTGTGCAGTTAGGGTTGTGGAAATATCATGAAAATGATATTTGGGATAACTGTTAAAGCTATGGGAGCGTAGAAGCTCTAAAAGCATAGATAACTTAACGATAACGGATACCTAATGCGACGAGGGGAAAATACCTCAGAGTAGGGGATATGGCTCAGAAAGTTTGCTTTTCATCTATAATTTTGTAGGTGAATTGCGTCCTTTTTGAGCCGTTTCCTTTGCTCTGAGGGGGATGTGCCGTTGGCTCTCAAAATAAAGGAAATACTTCGTTAAAATTACTTTTAGCGAAATCGTTGATTTAAAATAGGCTTATTTGTGAGAAATATTTTGCTTAATATATAAAATCTAGAGTGATGCCTATAAAATTACTTTTGATTAACTCTACTATGAGTTTGAAGGAGTGT
>JBOFVP010000345.1:0-1826 GCA_051653165.1 Clostridium sp. | reverse complement strand
GTATTCCTATCAACAACAATGGATTTATAAGACTTTTCCTTATTTAGTGAGGTTTGTTTTATATTTATTGCAGTATCATTACTTGTAAATGTATTACTTTTAATATTTAAAGGTAAATCATTTGAAGTGTAATCATTATTTACTACACTGATTCCAACATTATTATTTAAAATTTTATTAGCTGTAACTTCAGTACCATCCTGTGTTACATTAATGTTCACTCCTTCATTAAACTTAGAAATTTCACCATTACTTAATATATTAGTATTCTTTTTATTATTAAATCTATCTTGATTTAATAATATCCCTTTTGAATTAATCAATTCACTTGTATTTGTTAATTTATAATTCCTTAAAGTAATATTCCCCAATGCTTCAATTAGTGAATTTTCGTACCCTTCCTGTGATGTTATATTTACAAAATCCCCTGTTATAGCACCACTAGGTTTTATATCTATATCTAAATCATTTGTAGAAGAATCAATTATAACTGGTGCTGCTGTTGTACCATTTATAACTAAATTACCTTTTACAATGAATCCATTACCTGAACCTAATTCATTTTTAAAATTAACTTTTACTCCACTTTGTATTGTAAGTGTTTTACCTTCTGGTATTTCCAAATAACCTTTAATTTCTTTTACTTGGCCGCTTGTCCAAGTTTGGTTTGCACTAATTACTTCATAATTATTTTCAATACCAACTTTTATTCCCTTAATAGCTTTATAATTTTCTATATTACTATACACTTCATCATTATTGTAAAATGGACTTTGTATATTTTCTACATCTATGGTGCTATACTTAATATAGGCTTTTGAACTACTAGCATATTGTATAGAAACAGCACTTATTGTCTTATTTAATTCACCTACCTCTTCCCCTTCATTCTTCCACTCTGTCCAAGACTTATTTTCTATAATGTAAGCTCTATATTTAATTTTTAAATCTCCAGATGAGTTTTGCATATTCAATTTTATCTTCTCAATTGGAGAATCTAATGTAACTCCATATATGCCATTTCCCTCATTGCTTAATGGGTACCAATTTTTCGTTGCATTCTTACTTCCCCAAACACTACCTGAAATATAAGGTACAATATTCTTAGTACTAATTGTACTCCCTCTTATTTCAGTAGTACTTTTAACTATATTAGTTTCTATAGTGTATTCCCTTTCATCACACCAAAGTGAATACTTATCATTTAATTTATATCTTACTCTATATGTGTATTTTTTATTTTCATCCTGCTTGTTTATTATTGAATTTTCTTTGACCTTTGTTATTTCATCATTAATCATTAGTTCATATTCTGCATCTTTAACTTTGTCCCAAGAAATTAGCACTTCATTACTTCCACTTTTAGTAATATCTTTTATGCTGATCTTTTTTCCTATCTCGGCTTCTGCATCCGATGCTGTTGTATTATTTTTACTTATTTCTGTGGCTTCTACAATTATTCCACTAGATAAATTTAGTAAAAATAATACTGTTATAATGCTAGCAATTACTCTCTTACCTCTCATTTTTGCTCCCCTTCATATTTAACATATTTTAATCATATTAATATTACTATTTTAAACATAATTTGTAAATATTTTACTGTTAACATTTTATTGAGCATTTTGACAATTATTAATTTAATGCAAATATATGTACAAATTCATTTTATACAAAAGGAGCTGCCCACTAGTAATCTAGTGCCGCAGCTCCTTTAAACTTAATATAGTTCAATCTAACATTAAGAATCACTTTATATATTATTTTTCAAAGCCATTCTCTCTAGAAACCTTAGATATCCACTCTCCACTTTTCTTCACAGTTCT
>JBOFVP010000344.1:0-1616 GCA_051653165.1 Clostridium sp. | reverse complement strand
ACTTCCACATCCTCCAAATAGTGATAAGGTAAGAAGTGATGCTGTTAATATACTTACTTTTAATAGATTTTTTTTCATAAATAAATTCCCCCTTGTTTTATTAGTATAATTATATATTAATGTAAAAATATAACAAACATATAACAAAACTCAAGGAGAAATATAACAGTTTTGAGATGAGATGAAATGGTGGGTACATCAGGAATAACCCTAAATGATTTAGCTGATGAGCTTTATATAAGTACATCCTCTTTAAAAAATGATTTAAAATTGTTAAAAGAAAAACTTCATAATGCCCGTCAAGACTGTTTATACCCTACGTTCCCACAATGTTGTCAACTTAACAAAGTTTAATAAGTAAGTATTTAAAATTAAGGTTATTTTTACATGTTTATTTGAAGTAACCTATATTGTTAATTATTTTTATAAACTTCTGGGATTGATACTTAATATAATACTAACCCAAGTTATTATTTACTTTCATAATAAATAAATATCCCTACGAAAAATATTATTAATCCAATCATGTTAAGTGCCATACTAATATTTCTAGATATAACTTCTATAGAACTGTATTGTATAACATTATATTTACAGGCAAATAATCCAGTCCCACTAATAGCCAATACCTCTGATATTATAGGACTTAAAAGTATGATTAGTATGCTTGAAATAATAAATCCTAAAAGTATTTTTTTATTTGTATTCATATTCACTCCTTCTTCTTATTAATCCATTTTTAAATTGACAATTAAAATATATTATAAAACACCACATTGTCAATTTTTAACTATTCTTGATATTTTTAAGATTTAAATTCATATATATTATTATTATACTTTAGGGTGGAATATAATGAATAATACTTTAAAAAAACTTTCACTTCTATCTATTAGCCTTTTTTACTAGTTAGTAATTCAATTCATGCGAGTGCATCTACTAATGCTCCAACTAAAACAATTTTTAGAGAAGATTTGACAGTTAATCATTCTACTGCAAACTGTCAACCTCAATTATTAAATCAAATCAAAGCCCAATTTGGTATAAGTGGTACTGTTACTTACTCTTATACAATTGGTAGAACTTTCACTATCCCTAACCCTGGTTATGGCAATACTGTAGGTCGTCCAGTGATGAGGTCAAAATATTGGTTAAAAACTTTTAATGTTACAGAAAAGCAAACTTATTGGTATAATAATACTGGATATATATATAAATATATCCATAAGCAAGTTACCGTTAAACAACCTGATTATCAATATACAGCTTTTCAATTTCGCTAAATTAAATTTTAATGAATATAAAAAGTAGGACAACTCTAAGTTACCCTACTTTCAAAAAATCCAATAATTTCACCTTTCTTTAAAATTAATCTTTATACTCTCAGTTCCATTATTATATATACAATAAAATTTTTCACCATATGTTCTATTGCTCTTGTAAAATCCTCTACTTCCTTATCACCCTTTTAATATACTTTTAAAGTTTAAACATTGATGTCATATTTACAAGAGATGAAATATTATTCTTTATCTCTAAAGATTCCTTCTCAATATTTTCAGCCTCAACCTTAATATTATTAATCTTACTAACAACATTAATAGAAGATGAGCTAA
>JBOFVP010000343.1:0-2532 GCA_051653165.1 Clostridium sp. | reverse complement strand
TGCAATTAACTGTACAATAGATTCGGCTTCATCTTCAAGCAGGTGCCTAGAACTTATAGTGCAACAAGCAAATAGACAAGACTTAGATTGGTTTATATCTATACATCTTAATGCAGGTAAAGGTAGAGGGGTAGAAGTATACACATACAAGGGTAGACAGTATGAAGATGCTCTTAATGTATGTAAGAATATAGCTAACCTTGGATTTACAAATAGAGGTGTAAAAGATGGAACTGGGCTTTATGTTATAAAGAAAACAAAGGCTAAAAGCATGCTTATAGAAGTTTGTTTCTGCGATAGTGATGATATAGATAGATATAATCAGTTGAGCTATACAGATATTGCAAAAGCAATAGTTGATGGAGTTATAGGGGCAATAGAAAACCCAGTTCAACCAGTTACCCCACAAGAGCCATTCAACGAGGAGTGGTATGCTAAGATGAATCCAGATGTTGTTGAAGCAAAAATGGATTTATATGCCCACTATATAAATTGGGGTAAAGCAGAAGGAAGAAGTCCAATACCTAAATGCCCTAGTGATTGGGATGAATCAGGTTATTTAATGTGCAATCCAGATGTTAATGCAAATGTAAGCACTGGGGAAGGCTTTAGAAATGGTAGACATCATTGGGAAGTAGATGGATGGAAACAAGATAGGAAATATCATTATACTCAACAAGTAGGGGGTATTTCAGAAGAAGAGTGCCAGGCGAGAATAATTAAGGCTAAAGATGAATTAAAAGGCTCATTGTTAATAGATATAGAGAATTTACTTAGGTAATTGAGAGGCTAGTATAAAAAGTATACTAGCCTTTTTTATTTTACAAAAAAGTATAAAATATACAAAATAATCATTGACTTTTCATACTATGCATAGTATGATATAATTAGGAGGTGAGGGAGTGGGAGATAAAATAAAAGAGCTAATCAAAGTAATCGAATTACTTGAAAAGCTCACAATAAAGTTAATATCGCTTATCGGCTGGATACTGATATTATTAGCGATAATTAACTAAAACCTAGGGGTTAGGATAAAACCTAACTCCTTATAAAAATAATAACAAAAATATCTCTCATAAGCAATATGAAAAAATTATATAAAGAGCTTACAATAAGAATCATTTCATTAATAGGATTAGTTGGTTTTTTAATATTTCTATTAATAAAATTAATTACTTAAGGAGTGAAATCAAATGAGTGAAAAAATTAATTCACAAACAGAAGCCAATAAAAAGTGGCAAGAAAAAAATAAAGAACATGCTAAGTATTTAAGTAATAGATCCAGAGCAAGGAGTTTTATAAAGAACCAATCAACAGAGGAAGATTTGGTAGAGTTATTAAAGTTAATACAAGAGCGTAAACAGGAGTTAAGTAAATAAATTTATTAAAAGCTAGTATGAGTAACAATCTCATACTAGCTTTATTACTTAATTGAAATATGGACAAGTATACCAATTAGTTATAAAATAGAATTAAACCACTATTTTGAAAGAATGCGTAGTGGTTTAATATGATAATCTGTATTTCATTTATTTACCTATATTATACTTGGTTTATATTTGAAATACAAGTGTAACGGAGGTAAAAATGAATAGAAAGACTGAATTGTATAAAATAATTATAGAAGACAAGAATATAGATGAGGAAGGGATTTTGGTAGAGTTAAAGTCTGACATAATATTAAAAGAATTCTTAAGTGATTATTATAAGAATATAGTTTACAACGAGGTTATCAATGATGAACTAGAAAATGATGAAAATGTAAATTCAGAAATTGCAGTAGAAGAATATCTTGAAAATAATTATATTAAAAAATTTGATTTAAAGAGTAAGAGTATGTGCTACTATGTAAAATCAGTAAATATAGTAGAGAAAGAAGAGGACGAGTCGTATACAACTAGAAATGTAACACTAGAATATATAAAATATGACAAGGTACTTAAAGTTGTTGATAAGAATACACTTGAGGAAAAGTTTAAAAAGAGTAAAAATCAAGGGGATTTAGAAAAGCAACATTATATAATTAGGGTTTTTGACGAAAGAAATATAGGGTTAATTGTTTGGGAAAGAGTATTAGGGGCGGTGAGCTTAGGATTAATAGAAAAGAATATAAATTCTGCATTTAGACAATGGGTGAAGAGGACATATAAAGATGATAGCAATAAAAAATTACATTTATTAAGGTTTAATGTAAAGATATATCCAATACCTTCAAAAAATATTTTTGCAGAATTAGCGAACTTAGATAAAATATCAGTAATGAAGGTAACGGTAGATAAGGAGAATTTTACAAATGATGAGGATATTCTATTCTCAGAAGATAATATAAGTAGAGATGAAGTAGATATAGTTTATAAGCCTATTCAAGGATATTCATTTTCAAAGAGCAAAGTTCAAGCTTATGTTAGAAAATTTTTAAATAAAGAGAAGGTAAAAAGAATATTGATAAATGGTAAGAAAAGTGGGAACCTAATAACCTTAAATACTGAACTAATGAAAATGAGTGAGTTTATTGATGTTAAAATAGGAGCT
>JBOFVP010000342.1:0-33154 GCA_051653165.1 Clostridium sp. | reverse complement strand
TAAAAAGATTAACTGGTCAAGTTTCTCAACGGAATTTAATAGTTCAACAAATACAACTAAATTAAATTCAAGTAAGATTCTTTTAGATGGAACTAATCAGACTTTGAATGTTGCATTTAATGAGGTTAATTCTAAGGTTAATAATATCCAAGTTGGTGGTAGAAATTACTATTTGGATTCGGCAAATGTTAATATAATCAATGCCAACGACAATATATATACACATTTTAAACTTAGTAGTGATTTTATGAAATCCATAAGAAATAAACCAGTAACAATAAGTGCTGTTTTTAGTGCTGATAATATAAGCTCAGTAAATGGAAATGGTAATTTTCATTTTGGGGTAGACATTTGTGTTACTTACACTGATGATACAGTAACTTGGATAAACCTAACAAGAGGTAAAGGTGGGTTGCCAGGGGGAGATGGAAGCATAAACGAGAAAAGATATTCGTATACAACCCAAATATTAGATAAAGAAGTTAAAGCTCTTACCAATATGGGTATTTTTATTAGAGGGTATACAACAGTAAGAAATTTCACTATTAAAGATGTAAAGATAGAAATAGGAAATAAACCTACTGATTGGACTCCAGCTCCTGAAGACTCACAAAGTCAATTTGATTCTCATACTACTCAATTAAATATTGAGAAGGGAAGAATTAATACACTTATTCAAGATACAACTATTGTTAAAGATGGTCAAACTGTAAAGCTTAAAGATGAGTACTCAAAGCTTGAACAAACAGTATCAGGCATTAATTCAACAGTGGGAAGTCAACAAACTACAATCAACCAGCATACAGGACAGATAACATCAACCAATACAAAAGTAAGTCAATTAGAGCAAAGCGTAAATGGGTTAACATCAACAGTACAGGAAACTAACACTAAAGTTGATAACATTCAAGTAGGAGGAAGAAACTTAGTTAAAAATAGTGAGCTTAATATTGTGGTTGATAAAAATACAAACAGTACAATTAACAAAGGGTTTAACATAGAAAATCCTTCTATATTACAAGGAGAAACAATAACAACTTCTATTTTTATAAAAAGAAGTGGGGAGTATGTTAATTTAGAAGGTGGATATGCCAATAGGTTTGGGTATCATTTAAATTTAACATGGGAAAAAGAAGGTACTGGTGAAACTGTTAAAGAATACCCTCAGTCAGACATGCTGTACAAAGAAAGTGAAAATGGAACAAGAATTTATGCAGTATATAAAATTTTTAAACAAGGATATATATTAAAAACTATATCAGTTTCAATACAAGCTCATTGTAAACCTTCATCTAATAATAATGTAACATGGGTTATGAAAGAGGTTAAACTTGAAATAGGAAACAAAGCTACCGATTGGACTCCAGCCCCAGAAGATATAAATCAATCAATTGATAATGTTGATAAAAAAATTACTACAACCAATAATAAGCTATCTCAAATTGAGCAAAATGTTAATAGTATAACTCAAAGAGTATCAAGCGTAGAAACAACAACATCAACTATAAATGGGAATGTGACAAACCTTCAAGTTAGAATGAATACAGCAGAACAAAAAATAACCGATAGTTCAATTATTAATACCGTATCAAAAGAATACTATAAAAAAGGTGAAGCAGATATAAAATACAGCACAAAATCAGAAGTAATACAAACTTCTGAAAATATAACATTTAAGTTTAGTAATTCAAGTTCAAGCAATATGTTTTCCAATGGCTTATTTAGAACAGGAGATTTAAGTGGTTGGGGACTACAACAACACAACAACCCTAGTGCTAGATGGTCAATTATAAACACTAGTGGTCTTGGTGGAAATCCAGATTGGGCATTCCCAAGTGAAGATACCAACACATTCCAAGTAAGAATGGACAATCAAGACAATAAAGAGTTTGGGCTTTATAAAACCATACCTACCATAATTGGTAAGAAATATACCATAAGTTTCTACAGTTCTGGTCATAGAGTAGGTAATGCAATGATACTAGTGAGAAACCCAGACCACTCTTGGCATCAATGGAAAGATTTTAATGCCGGAGTGAAAAGTGGGGGAAGATGGTCGATTGATGATTGGGACTATCAAACATTCACATTTACAGCAACCAATACATATCATGTCGTAAATATAATCCTAAAACAAGGATTTAATAATGCTAACTGGTGGGTTGCTAGAGTAATGTGCAATGAGGGGGAAGTTGCGCTTCCTTATGCTGCACATTCTAGTGAAGTTTATGAAGCAAACACTGTTATAGATAGAAATGGTTTAACTGTTAGTAATGGGGCTATTACAGTTAAAAACAAAGCAGGACAAGATATGATTAAGGGAGATTCAGATGGTAATCTAATGGTTATGGGTAAGTTGTACTCAGATCCGAATAATCCTAAGTTAACACTTTTTAATCAGTGCCAAATTGATGCTACACATAATAATGGGCAAGGTAGGGGAGATAAATTAAGGGTTAAATGGGATGATTATCATTATGTCAGTATAATGCCTTATAAATTTGTATGGACTTCTCTACATAGAAATGTTGTTTTTGATAGGGATGCAAGTGAGCATTTAAGAATACAACATACTAATGGAACGTTATTAAAAATGCTAAACTCAACTTCTCAAATACAAAGTAGATGGTGGGGAGATAATGGGTATGGTACTTTTGCAGGTAGTGATTATGTTAAATTTTATAATTCAAGAGAAGTTATTACCCAAAAGAGTAAAAGAGAACACCCAATATTATCCTATGATGTAGTAAAAAACAGTAATCCATTTATTTATTTAAAAGATAAAGCACTAGGTATTAGTAGAAACAATTTAACAAAACCAATTAACCACATAATAATAGAGGGAGAAAAAGACGAAGAAGGTATTAGTATAATAAATACAACAGAAACATTATGGGAGGCAATGCAAGTACTTCAAGCACAAAATGATGCTCTAAGAGAAGAAATAGATGAAATAAAAAGAAAACTATTGGAGGGGTAAATGGAAAATAATAAAATAATTCAAGAGTTTACAGTAAAACTATCTAGGATAGAGGTACTACTTGAACAAAATGTTAAAAACAATGACTTAAAAATAGAATTACTTAAGCAAGAAATTAAGGTTGCTAACAATAGGATCCTAGACTTAGAAAAAACACTTGCTTGGGTATTAAAAGCAATAATAGGAGGGCTTATCTCAGGAGGGATAGGGCTTCTTTTTATATTTAATAAATAAGAAAGGTGGAATTTTAAAATGGAAAATTTAATTCAATTTGTACCAGGGGAGCTTTTAATACTAATAGCTTCAATTTATGTATTAGGAATCTTCTTAAAGAAGATTGAGAGGGTAAAGGATAACTACATCACAGCCTTCTTAATGGTATTTGCAATATCATTTAGCCTAGTGCTAGTTGGATTCAATGCTAATGCAATCCTTCAAGGGATTCTTTGCTGGGGTTCTGCTGTTGGAGTAAACCAATTAAAAGTACAAGCCAATAAGGTTGAATAATTAATAGGGAGGAATACAAATGAATACATTTGGAGTAAATGATGGACACACAATAACTGGCCCAGGAAGTGGGGCAATAGGGAAGGTAAAGGAAAGTGAAGAAACAAGAAAAGTAGGTAATGAAGTAAGAAGACTATTCAAAGAAAGAGGTCATAATGTTATCAATTGCACTATTGATAAAGCAAGTAGTAATAGCAATGCATTAGAGTTAATAGTTGAACAAGCGAATAGACAAGATTTAGATTGGTTTATAAGTATTCACTTTAACGCTGGAGGAGGCAGAGGGGTAGAAGTTTATACTTATAAAGGAAGACAGTACCAAGATGCAATTGATGCATGTAATAATATTTCAAAGTTAGGTTTTTCTAATAGAGGAGTTAAAGAAGGTACAGGGCTTTATGTAATAAGAAAAACTAAAGCTAAGTCAATGTTAGTAGAAGTATGCTTTGTAGATACATCAGATGCAGATCATTACTTAAAGGTAGGTTATAAAGAAATTGCAAGAGCTATTGTAAATGGAATACTTGGAGAAATAAAAGAAGATATTACAGAAGGAAATAAGGAGGAATATGATATGAAGAATATAGTTGTTTATGGAAATTCAGTAGATAAGAGAGGGGCAGAATACTTATCTGATTATTTACAATGTCCATGCATAGATGGTAATATACCATTTGATTACTCAAAAATAGAGAACGTATATTGTGTAGGTGGAGAGCCAAAGCTTCCATGGACAGGATATGCAAAGAAAGTAATAACAGGTTCAGATAGATATGAAACACTTAAGGCAGTATTAAGCTTCATGAACAAGATATAACTAAAAGGCTAGTATAAAAAAGTATACTAGCCTTTTAAACAAATAAAAAAGCCTATACGGTACAAACGTATAAGCTTTACCACAACCATGAAAGGAGGTGGGTTTATATGTTCAAGCAGTTTAAACATATAAAGTTTGAAGTCAAATTATTTAGACTTCACATTAACATTGATTTATCTAAGTAAATAATAACATAATTAATATATATATACAATAAGAAGGCTAGTATAGAGAAAAAAATCTTTATACTAGCCTTTTTTTATTTTACAAAAAAGTATAAAGTAAGGTAATCAATGCATAACTGATTACCTTATTTTTTATCTTTATTTTCTTTTATAGGTGCGTACACCTCACAAAACTCTCCATACATAACAAAGCCCTCCTTAAGCATTAATATAATTAAATCAATTTATAAATGAAAAATCAACTATAAAATAGTTACTTTTTTATCATTTGGAGTTAAAAGTTTACAGAATTTACTTAATATTACTTGAAAAAAATGGACACTTTAGTATAATATAAGTAATTATTTAATATGTATATTAAATATGTGGAGGTAAACATGGAGAAGGATTTGAAAATAATACAGCCAGATAAAGAGGCTAATAGCTATTCAGTTCAATTTGATGATAAGGGTTTTTATATTGGCTTAGCAGAAAGAAGTAGTGAGCAGTTAAATATAAAAGCTCATATGTTTATGCGTAAGGATGAGTTTAAAGGATATTTTAAAGAAATTTTAAAAGCAATTAGAGATCATGATATTAAAACAGAAACAAATTTTATAAAAGAGGTTTGTTTAGAATTAGAATCAGAAGGGGTGTAGAATAATGTCGAGTGTTTTAAGTTATAAAACAAGAGTAGATGGCTATACTAATAATAGTATGGTCGAAAATAATAAATATAAAAACACCAGAAAAATGCTAGAAACTATACCTAATAATGAGTTGCCACTTGCAATGCTAACAAATGTTGTGTCATCAATGAGCGGTGGGAAACAAGTTGTAAATGAATTATGTTCTTGTGTTAATGGGTGGATATTAAAATCTTCGACTAATAATGATAAGGAGACTTTCGTGTTAGCAAGTAAAATATCACATTTCATAAATGAAATTAACTTATTAGAAGACTTTAAAAAAGCATATACATTTGAAGATGATAAAATTAATATATGGGTAGTGATTGAAGAGGCTACTTATGAAAGAACTGCAAATTATATGGCAATGGCAAGAGAAATATTTGGAGAGTATTATCTAAATATTGATTTAATGATTTATAGTTTTGATGAATTAGACGAAGTGCTTGAAGAATTGTCTGACTATGAAAATTATAAGGAGTATTAATATGGCTAGTTCAGAAAAGCATATAAAACAGTATAAAGATAACGTAAGGGTATTTAATAATAAATTTTTTAAAGATGAAAATAACTTCAATTGGAAGGTTACTATAATCTTTTATGCTGTAGTGCACTTAATAGAAAGTAAGGTTCCAAAAGATGTTGAGTGCAATAATCACAGCACGAGATACAAATTTATAAATACTTTTATTACTGATATTGTTGAGCCTTATGATATACTATATAAACTTAGTAGAAAAGCAAGATATAAGTGCATTAAGATAAAAGATAGAGATGTAAAAAATGCTTTAGTATCATTAAAAAAAATAGAAGACAGTATATCCGTATAGAATAGTTAGTATATCTAACTATTTTTTTTACACAAAATACATAAAATTAACAATAAAGACCAATTTGTGATATAATAAATATTATTTACAAAAGGAGATGAAGATAAACATGAAAAATAAAAAAAATATTATAATTATAGTTGTAATATGTACAGTAGGACTATTCGGATTTTTAAAGATGGATGTTGAAAGCAAAAAAGCGGCGGCTGCCAAAAAACAAGCAGAATTAAAAAAGCAAGAACAATTACAACTAGAAGAAAAGAAAAAACAAGAGGAAGAAGCAAAAAAACAAGAGAAAGATAATAAGAAACAAGAAAATAGTAAATTCATAGAAGATAATTCTCAAGCAATAGATTCATTAATGGGGGATATAGAAAACAGATTTGATAACATAATAGAAATATATGCACATCCTACCTCAAGCGGAATATCCATATCTAGCAGAATAAATGTATTGGATAATATAACAGCAACATATGCAATGGCATCAGAATTAGTAGTTAAGTTTGAGTCAAGGTTAAAGCAGATAAAAGTTAATTCAATAACTATCAGCATATACAACGGAGAAGAGCATATGGGTATGTTAATATTTAATTTAGATAATGGAATCTACAAGCCGACAATAAATACAGTTAGATAACCATCCGAGCAAAAAACACTAACGGTTAAAACACCAATAAAATAAACCTATAATAAATAAAAATATATAAATAATAAAAAGTAGTAGTAAACTACTACTAAAAAAAGAAGGTAGTCAGCCCCAAAAACTGATTACCCTCTTTTTTATTTAACAGCTTTTAATTTAGCAATATCATTCCAATTCTTAGCAGTAGCTTCTTCAACAAAGCATAAATCTTTTTTAATATCCTTCACATCACCAAGAATCAAAGTTAAATCCTCGGCAGATCTAGCAACCTGGTCATAAGTAATATCAATCTTTTGTTTAATCTCTTTAACATCACTCTCAATGTTATCAACCTTAGTTTCAAGACCACTCAACCTTAAATTAGTTTCATCTTGACCTTTCTTTAGTGAAACCATATCATTTTGCATTTCTTTTAAAATCTCTAAAATCTCTTTTTCCATCTATACCCCTCCATCTATTTTAATTCTTATAATTTATTATACCACAAAAAATGTAAATCAAACCAAGAACATAATACCAATAAAAAAAGAAGGTAGTCAGCCCAAAACTGATTACCTTCTATTTTTTATTAATATCTTTTGATTCATTCAATTTAATTCTATATAATGCTTCAGTTAATTCTGATAAAGAACACTTCTCCTTAAGAGCCTGTATTTTAATGTTTAGTAATACTTCTTCGTTGATGTAAATAGTTAATTTTTTCTTTTCGCTCATACCATACCTCCATAACGTTACGTTAATTATAACGTAATAAATAAAAAAAAGTAATATAATTTTAAAAAAGTATTGACGATATGACGTCATGTATATATAATGTGATTATAGAGTTAAGACGTCAAGACGATACTTGATAATAAATGAAAGGAGTTAAACCAATGAAAACAAATGGATATACACAAATTCCAAACTCAATATTATTAAATAAAGACATTTCTTCATCAGCAATAAGAATATATGCAATTCTAATAAACCTTTCAACTAGAAAGGACTTCAAGATATACAGAGACTATGTTAAATCTGTTAGTGGGCTTGGGGAAACTGCTTTTAGAAGGGCTTGGAAGGAACTTAAGGATTTAAATTTACTAGAAATGGATTGTAAGAGAGAGAAGGGGAAATTTAATTTTGATTTTTCTTTAAAGGGTAATACAATAAATAAATTTAAAAATGAAATTGCAAAAACATTTAAGAAGAATAAAAAGGCTAAGGCTCCAGTTGTTAAAAATGAAGCTGTACAAGCTGAAGCAATGGATCATAGCGAAGAAGATATACAAAATATAGAGTCAGTAACTGGTTTTACTAAAGAAAAGGCAATTGAATTAATCAATGCAGCAAAGAATGATGTTGCTAAAGTAATCAATGGATATAATTATGCAACTCAAAAATCAGGGGTTAAAAATTTGTTCAAATACACTCTTTGGGCAATAAAAAACAATATGGGATTAATAAAAAACAATATTAATAAACCATCTAAAAAGTTGAATTTTAATAACTTTGAGGCTAGGGAATATGACTGGGATGTATTAGAGAGAAGGCTCTTAGGATGGGATAAATCAGACACTAAATATGATTTAAGTTACACTTAGAAGGGAGGGAATAGGAATGGTTAATATTAATTCATTACCACCAATAATAACAATGAAAGAGGTTACTGAGATATTAGGGTTAAACAAGGATACTGCTTATAGAGTTGCAAGACAAGAGGATTTTCCAAAGTTACCTGTAAAGAAACCTATATTAGTACCAAGGGATGAATTTTTAAGATGGGCAAAGATTATTTAACAAAAAAATAAAAGCGATACTCCATAAGGATATACCACTTCTCGCAAATTTAGTATATCACTTATGGAAATGAATTTCAAGGAGGATATATTAATTATGCCAAGTTTACCAGAAATCACAGAGGGATTAAGAATTATATTTTTATTAAGTTTAGGATGGACATTAGCAATTGGAGCTATGTGGTTAGTTTTAGAAGTACTATGTATTTTCTTTGACAAGCAAGTTACTGCTGTATTGAAGTTCATTCTTCAGGACTTATAGTTTAAGGAGAATATTATGGATAATATAAATTACAAGTTAAATAATGAGTATGAATATGCAATTATTGAGTTATATAAAAAGGCAAAGGAAATTAATTTAGGGAATATAATGTTTGGTATATATGACAAAGAGTATGGTGAGGTAGATGTTGTATTGACTGAGTATTTAAACCATTGGGAAGTAGTTGTTAAAAATGCAAGAGAGGTTGATGGAAAGAATATTCAGTTTCTAGATGTTTATCATGTATCTAACAATGAGTTTTTATATAAAAGTACTGAGAGTTATATTTTATAAGTTTTAAATTTTAGGAGGCAGACATATGGAGTTAGCAGTTATAGACTTAGGATCATTTAATATTAAATCTAATAAGGGATTAATTTTAGAGAATAGATTTATTGAGGTTACTGATGAAGAGACATTTGGAACTGAATATATTGAGTTCCAAAATAGAAGGTTCATTTTTGGCAAGGGTGAGTTTGACAAGACTTTTAATAAGACTAATAAGGATTTTATTACCCCTTTATTATATGGACTTGGTAAGAGTGGTTTTTCTGGGGATGTAAATTTGATTTTGCATCTTCCTTCAAACCAAATGCCATGCAAGGCTAAGGTTGTTGATGAGTTAAAGGGTAAGGAGTTTGAGTTTATACTTAATGGTAATACCTCTAAAATCAAATTTAACAGGGTTGGAGTACTTAAAGAGGGTTGGAGTAGCTTTTACTCATTACAAAGGCGTAATGAGGGGTTAATAGCTATTATTGATATAGGTGGAAGAACAACAGATATATTTACATTCAATAATGGAATACAGGAGCAAGAGAAAAGTTTACCTTTAGGTATGATGAATGTTTTTAGTGAGATAGCTGATATTTTAGTTGCTAAGGGTGAAAACAGAAAATTAGAAGACATTCATAAGCTATTTAAGAATAACATTATTGATAAAGATGATTTTAATAATATATTTGAAAAGAATGCCTTGAGAATTTCAAATAATATTAAGGTTGATATAGAAAATTTACAGGATTATAAGATATACATAACAGGAGGCGGAGCAGAGTTCTTATCTCAAATGATACTAGATGTATATCCAAATGGAGAAATATTAAGAGATTCATTATGCAGTAATTGCAATGGAAGTCACATAATAGGTAAAGCTAAGGGGTTTGAGGGTTAGCACAAATTAGCACGATATAACCCAATTTGTGCTAATGTTTACCCAAATTAAAATTAATATTATAAATCTAATAGCACGATATAGCACAGGATAACCCAAATCGTGCTATTAGGTAAAGGTGATTAAAATGAGAGTAAATATTTATCTGAATGAAAAAAATCTTAATGATAAAAAAATAATTGAATTTTTAGAGACAAAGTATAATAGTTCAGCTTATATAAAAGAGTTGCTTTTTGCTCTTTCAACTGGAAGTGGAATTGAAATATTAACGCCTGGCACTAATGTAAAAGATGAAGTTAAAGAGGAAGAAGTCTATGAAAAAATAATTGGTTTAAATGATGTAGATCTTTAGGGGTGAATTATGAGTTTAATAGATAAAATCAATAAAGTTACAATAGATAAAACAAATATAGTAAAGACAATAAGATTTTCCGAAGATGAGGCTCATTTATTAAAATATTTAATCTATAGAAAAAGAAGGTTTAGTGAATATCTAAAGGAATTATTACACAGAGACTTTGAGGAGTTCATTAAAGAGAATGACATGTATTCATCCAGAGATGAAATAATAGAAATAGTAAGAGAAGAAGTTAATAGCTTAAATCAAAAAGGAAGAGATTAACCCTTCCTTTTGTTTTGGCATTTAGAGCAATTACATTTTATTACCTCATGAATGCAAAAATCAAGTAATTTAGATAGCTCTTCTAATTTATCTATATCAATTGGGTATATGCCGTTTTCAAGTTGAGAATAATAAGGTCTACTTATACGAAGAACACTAGCTATTTGCTTTTGAGTATATCCTTTTCTTAATCTACAAATTTTTAAATTAGAAGCCATAAAACCACCTCAAATATAGTTTGTGATAAGAATTTAAAATAAAAGATGGTATTATAATCCTATAAAATAGATGAAATACAATGTATTACTATGTATTGCAAAGTGTTCTAATTTATAATAAAAAAATCTAATTAAGAAGTAATTTACATAAATTTAATAATATTTAACAATGAATAAAAATATTTAATCAAATGTCGAAAATTTGTTTGATATATGTCGAAAGTGTTGAGGCACTCAACGTCATAAGAACTTATAATAAAAGCGAGGTGATTTGTATGGAAATGATGACATATGCGTTTAAATACAGGGGGAAAAGGGTTAATGTAATTTTTTCTGATAATAGAAAAAAGGAGTTTTCTTTAACTTGGAATGGAGCTCTTTGTATATTTGTAAATAGTAAAAATAAGAATAAAATTCACAGATTTTTAAAAAGGATTAGAAGAAAGGATTAGAAATGCAAAAATAAAAAATTAGAACCCTTGGTATTACAAGGGTTCAAGGTTTTTATGGATAGTTGGCTTACGAACTGTCCATATTAAATTTTACAAACTAATTATATATCCTAATTAGTTGTAAATCAAGCATTTAAAGTTTTATATAATCCACAAATTGATACTTTAAGTCATCTTTGTTATTCACAAAAATCTCAGAACTGTGGGTAACTTTCCATTCATTTTCATTAATCTGTGGAAAAGTTGTATCTCCTTCAAAGTTCTTTAAGATTTTTGTTAAGTATAATTTATCAGCAACAGGAAGAATTAAATTGTATATTTCTCCCCCACCTATTATAAAAACTTCTTCATCACAATGCTTATACTTTGAAATTAATTCATCAATAGAATGAACAATAGATACCTTGTCACTATCAACTGAATAATTTTTATCTCTTGTAATAATTACATGATGTCTATTTGGCAATATTCCAGGAAGTGATTCAAAAGTTTTTCTTCCCATAACAATTGTATGATTAGAAGTTAATTTTTTAAATCTTTTAAGGTCCTCAGATACATGCCATAGAAGCTTATTATCTCCACCAATAACACCATTACTTGCAACAGCAACAATAACACTTATCATTGTTAAATACCCAATTCAAACTTAAGCTGTGGCTTTACTGGTTCATAATCAACTAGTTCAAAGTCATCAATAGTAAAGTCATAGAAGTTTGTTTTCCCTTCTTTTAAAATTAATTTAGGAGTCTTTTCACTAGGAGTTCTTGAAATTAACTCCTTAGCTTCATCAATGTGTCTATCATAAATATGAAGATTATCAACAACGTGCATAAATACCCCTGGCTTTAAACCAACATGTCTAGCAACCATCATAAGAAGAGCAACGTATTGCATTTTATTAACATGACCTGCAACACAGTAGTCTGAGCTTCTTTGGTGAAGAGTAACATCAAGATATTCTCCTCTAACTGACCATACAGTTAGGAAAGCACAAGGAACTAGCCCAGCAGTTTCTTCAAAGTCAGCATATTGATATAAATCAATTATATGTCTTCTAGTATATGGTTCATTTATTAATCCGTTCAGAAGTTTATTCATTAGGTCATATTTTTTAACAGTAGCACCATATCTTTGACCAATTGTTCTGCTATTATCAACTTCCCAATCACCCCACCAAGTAATTCCCATATCCTCTAATACAGAAAGTTCGTTACTTGCTTTTTGGTAAATCCATAAAATTTCTTTTATACCTGATTTCCATGCTATAGGTCTTAAAGTAGTAATAGGAAATTCACCTTTACTAATATCATACTTCTCAACAGCTTGGTTTATGTATACTGTATGTGCAGCAACACCATCTTTATAAACAGGTCTAACCTTATACCCTTCAGTACTTGTTCCATTTTCAAGAATTTCATTAAGGTTTTCTCTAAAAAGTTTATCAGCTTTAATCATTCTATAAATCCTCCCCTTGTTTATTAATTTAATTATATAACAAAACTTAACTTTATGTTTTAGATTTTACATAATTAAGTTATAATAATAGGTAGAATAATAGAAAAACAGGAAATGAGAGGTGAACACCTTGGCATATACAGCATTGTATAGAGAGTGGAGACCAAAAAACTTTGAAGATATAGTAGGTCAAGAACATATAACAACAACATTAAAAAATCAAATATTAAACGATAGAATAGCTCATGCATATTTGTTCTGCGGAACTAGAGGAACAGGAAAAACCTCATCAGCAAAAGTATTTGCAAAGGCACTAAATTGTTTAGATTTACAAAATGGAGAACCATGCAATAAGTGTGAAATGTGTGAAAAGATAAATAAGGGAATCGCAATAGATGTAGTTGAATTAGATGCTGCATCAAATAATGGAATAGATAAAATAAGAGAAATAGTGGACGATGTAAAATATCCTCCACAAGAAAGTAGATTTAAAGTATACATAATGGATGAGGTTCATATGCTATCAACGGGAGCAGTTAATGCTTTTCTTAAAACCTTAGAGGAACCTCCAGCTAACGTAATTTTTATATTAGCAACAACAGACCCTCAAAAACTACCAATAACAATTCTTTCAAGATGTCAAAGATTTGACTTTAAAAGAATAAGCAAATCAGAAATAGTTGGAAGGCTTAGAAAGATTGTTACTAATCAAGGGGTTTTGGCTGATGATAAAAGTTTAGATCTTATTGCAAGGGTTTCAGATGGAGCAATGAGAGATTCTTTAAGTATTTTAGATCAAGCAATTTCAATGGGGGATGGAGAGGTTAATTATGAAGAATTAATCTCAATGTTAGGTCTTGTTACAAATGAATACCTATTTGAAATAACATCAGCAATAATAGAGAGAAATGTTGAGAAATCAATGGTAACAATAGAAAAGGTTGTTCATGCAGGGAAGGATGTATTCTTATTTATGAAGGATATGACTGCACATTTTAGAAATCTATTAATGTCAAAGGTAACTAATAATCCTGAAGAGGTATTAGACATGTCCTTTGAGAATATTGGAATGTTAAAGGAACAATCAACAAGAATCAGAGTTGAAGAAATAATGAGAGCTATAAGAATTCTTCAAGAGGCTGAGGGAAATGCTAAGCTTTCAAAGCAAGCTAGATTATATCTTGAATTATCAGTAATAAAAATGTGCAAAATAGAATATGACACTTCTAATGAAGTTATATTATCAAGAATAAATAGACTTGAAGATGCCTTAAAGTCAGGAAAAATACAGGTTAGTAATAATGTTAATGCACAGGGAGCTGAGTCAACAACTAAACAGGTAAAACAATCAGCTGCAAAGGCACAGGTTGCTCAAAAGCCAAGTTTTAAGGATGATGGATTTAAAAATGAATCTTCAAAATTAACTATTAATGATATTCAAAGAGCTTGGAAAGATATTGTTGAGGCATTTAAGGCAAGAAGAGCAATGATAATATATGCATCAATAGTAACAGGTAAACCAGTAGCATGTGCAAATGGTATAATAACAATAGAATATCCTGAGCAGTTTTCATTTAATAAGGCAAGATTAGAGAAATCAGACAATATGCCAATTGTAAATGAAGTGTTTTCAGAGATATTAAAAGAACAGGTTAGAATTAGATTCTCAGTTGATGATTCTCAAAATAAAGCGCAAACTCCAGAGGATATTTTAATGAATGTAATTGGAGAGGATGCTTTAGATATTATAGATGAATAGCATTGAGAAAAAAAGGAATATGCTATATAATGAAAATATATTTTTTAAGACATAAGGAGGATTTATTATGGCAAAAGGTGGATTCCCAGGTTTCGGAGGAGGAAACATGGGTAATATAATGAAACAAGCACAACAAATGCAAAAGAAAATGGAAGACATGCAAAAGGAGTTAGAGAGCACTGAGTTTGAAGCTTCTGTTGGTGGTGGAGCAGTTGTTGTAAAGACAAATGGAAAGAAAGAAGTAGTTGCAATTAACATAAAACCAGAAGTTGTAGATGCTGATGATGTTGAAATGTTAGAGGACTTAGTTTTAAGTGCTGTTAACGAAGCATTAAGAAAAGCTGAAGAAGAAAGTGCAGCTAAGATGGGTAAATTAACAGGTGGAATGAACATACCTGGATTATTCTAAAGATGATTTTGGGCATGCAGAAGTATTACTTTCTGTATGCCTTATTTTTAAAGGAGTGGACTAATAATGGATTTTTATCCTGTAGCTATTGAGAAGTTAATAGAAGAGTTTGCAAAGCTACCTAGTATAGGTAAAAAGAGTGCTCAAAGATTGGCTCTTCATGTTTTAAATTTACCAGAGGATGAGGTTAAGGAATTTGCAGGAGCTTTAGTTCAAGCAAGAGGAACAGTAAAATATTGTTCAGTATGTGGAAACTTTACTGATAGTGACCCTTGTTCAATTTGTGGTAATCCAAATAGAGATAAGAGTGTTATATGCGTAGTTGAACAACCAAAGGATATAATGACAATGGAAAAGGTTAAGGAGTTCAATGGGCATTATCATGTTTTACATGGAAATATATCTCCAATGCAAGGAAGAGGGCCTCAAGATATAAGAATTAGAGAGCTTGTAGCAAGAATGAAGGAAGATATTAAGGAAGTAATTGTAGCAACAAACCCTAATATTGAGGGAGAAGCTACGGCTATGTATATTGCAAAAATATTAAAACCATTAGATGTTAAGGTAACTAGAATTGCAGCTGGTATTCCAGTTGGTGGAGATTTAGAATATGCTGATGAAGTTACATTATCAAAGGCTTTACAAGGAAGACAACAGATTTAGGGTAAAATAAAAAGAGGGCCGAGGTGTGAAGTTTGGCCCTCAAAAAAGATGGGAGTTAGAAGTTTTTTGATAATGAGTGAAAAGCTTCTATAGAATTATTATATTAGGAATAGTAAAAAGTGTTCCTTTTAAAATTAAGTTTGTATAATACTTTAAATATTAGTCAATAATCTAGATATAGATAGAGTATGGAGGAGTATTATATGAATAAAGATAATATAATAAATATTTTAACCAATGTTGCAGAAGAGTTTGATGATAATGAAGGAATATTAGAAGAAATAGAAAAGGCAAAGCTTGAAATGGAAGCTGCAAGAAGTTTTTTTGAAAATGTAAGTGAGCCAAAACTAATAGATGTTGCTATTTATACAGAAGAAGTAGCAAAAAGAAGATATGATTATTTAATTAGCATCGCAAGAAAAAATAACATTAGAGTAACAAAACAATATATATTAGATAAATGCACAAGAATAGCAGAGTAGAAAAGGAGTGAGTGTACATGACACCACAAACATTTTTATATGCACTAATTGGATTAGTTGTATTATATGTAATAATTAAGCTTTTAAAATTACCAATTAAATTATTAATTAATGGTATATGTGGAGTTATATTATTATTTGTATTTAATTTAATAGGTGCAAACTTTGGAATAGTAATAGGAATAAATCTTGTAAATGCGTTAATTGCAGGTATCTTTGGAATACCTGGAGTGGCAGTACTAGTAATAATTCAAATGTTTTTATAAAACTCAAAAGAAGCGTAATGCTTCTTTTTTTTGTGCTTTAAGGAAATATTAAGAAATTTGCAAGTAATTTATTAAGGTATAGTGGGTATCATTAAAATATAGAAAAACGCCAGGGGAGGATATGAAATGAATGTTTTAGAAGTGAAAGGCTTACGTAAGAAGCTTGGCAAAAGAGAAATAATTAAGGGAATAGACCTAACAGTTAAAGAGGGAGAAATATTTGGGTTTTTAGGGCCAAATGGAGCAGGGAAGACTACAACTATAAGAATGCTAGTTGGGTTAATAAATGCTAATGCTGGAGAGATTAGAATTTGTGGAGAATCACTAAAAAACAAAGAAAAGGCATTAAAAAATGTTGGAGCAGTAGTAGAAAATCCAGAGCTTTATAAATACTTATCAGGTAGAGAAAACTTAATGCAAATTGCTAGAATAAGAAAAGTTTCTAGAGAAGAGGTAGAAGAATTAATTAAGCTTGTAGGGCTAGAGGGTAGAATAAATGACAAAGTAAAAAAATACTCGCTAGGAATGAAGCAAAGATTAGGGCTTGCAGCAGCATTAATTGGAGATCCTAAGCTATTAATTTTAGATGAACCAACAAATGGATTAGATCCATCAGGAATTATTGACTTTAGAGAAGTTGTTAAAAAAGCAGTTAGAGAAAAAGGAATTTCAGTTTTCATATCTTCACATATATTAAGTGAGGTACAAAATCTTTGTGATAGAGTTGCCTTTGTTAATGATGGAGTAATTAAAGCTGTTGAAGAAATAAAAAATAATACAATGGAAACAGATAAGGACAGTTTAAAGGTAATTACTTTAGGTGACATTAACAAGGATATAGAAATAATTAAGTCAATCCCATTTGTATTTAATGCATCAATTAGTGAAGATGGAATTGATGTAGTTGTAGAAAATCATACAGCAACTAAATTAATAAAAGAACTTGTAAATAATAATGTAGAGGTTGAGCAAGTTTATAGAAATAGAATGGGACTAGAGCAAAGATATATGGAGCTTGTTGAAGGGGGGATAAGATAATGTTATTTACTTTAGTAAAAAACGAACTAAGAAAGATAGTTAGAAAAGGTAAGACTTGGGTAGTTTTTGGTTTATTCTTATTATTAACAATAGGGTTAAACACAGTAATGTACTTTGAAGCTAAGAATATGGAATACAATATGTCTCCAGAGGGAAGAATTCAAAGTTTAAATGAACAGATAACTTGGAGAGAACGTGACTTACAGTATTTATCAGAAAAAGATGATAAGGAATACTTAGAAAGTGTAAAGCTTGAAATAGTAAGTTTAAAAGAGGAAATAAAGGAACAAGAAAAGAGAAAATCAGAACCAGTAAATCCAGACCAATGGAAGCTAGATTTGAAATCAGAAAAAGAGAAGCTTACTGAAGAACTTAATAATGAGGATAGACCAGAAGATTCTAAAAAATATTTAAAGAATAGATTAGAAGAAATTAAAATGATAGAGGATGCAGGTATAAAGCCTACTGAGCATTGGGGGTTTGAACCATATAATAATGCAAAAAACTTTATACAGGTTTTAGGATTAATAATATTAGTTGCTGGTATAGCAGTATTTATGAGTGATATAGTATCAGGTGAAGCAACACCACCAACATTAAAATTCTTATTAGTTCAACCAATATCAAGAGGAAAAGTTATTTTTTCTAAGTTTATAGCAATAACACTTACAGTGGTTTCAATGATTGCAGGTCTAGAATTATTAGCATTTGGTGTAGTTGGAGCAATGTCTGGCTTTGATGGTGGAAAAATGCCAGTTATGATAGGCCAAAAGTATAAAGAAGTAATGGATCCAAGTGGATATATGCAAATTCAACCAGTTGAAGGAAGTGCAACTATCTCAACTATGTCATCATACATTACAGAGAGTTTCTTATTACAACTATTATTTATTGTTGCATGTTGTGCTTTTGTATTCTTAATCTCAACATTATTTAAGAGTAGTATGATAACAATGGCTGTATCAGTTATAATTACTGTTGCCTCAACAATGGTTTCTACTACTGTTGCAACACTTAGTAGTGTAGCACATTTAAACTTCTTAAATTATGGATCAACCACAGCTGTGTTTAGTGGGGAGATGGCGTATATGTTCAATAATGTTAACTTCACACCAGAATTAGGAGCAGCCCTAATGGTAGGAGTTATAATTGTATGTCCTATGATTGCATGGTTTGTATTTAATAAAAAAGATATATTAATATAATTAAAAGAGCTAGCAGGAATTTTATTCTTGCTAGTTTTTTTATTCAAAATAAAAATATAAAGATTATATTCATAAAAATAGAAATAAAGTAACAAAAAAGAAATAGATACATATATTGACAATTAGATTCGATAGATATAGAATTGAATTGATAAGGAGATGATTGTAATGGAAAAAATAAATTTATTAAAAAAAGAGCATGAGGAGTATTTAAATTCATTAATGGAACTTCATAAAAATGAAGAGGAAAGATTAAAAGCAAACGATCTTAAGGATGAAAGTGTATTTGAAAAGATAAAGTATAATGTAGTAGAAATATTCCATAAAATGTTTATAGTAAGTTGTACTAAGGGACTAAAGAGTAATAATATTCAAGAGGTAAATGATACCTACAAAACTTATTACAATAATATACCAAGAGGTTGGAGAGAAAGACTTAAGCAAGCACAAAAGTTAAATGTGGTAGAGGATATCGTTGTTGAAGAGTTAAAATTAAAGCAACTTGATGAGATATTTGATGCTTTTGAAATTAGCTTTAATAAATATAAAAATTAGGAGATGGTAATGTGTGTGACAATGGATTATCAATTTTTAAAGCATTAAGTGATAAATCAAGATTAAGAATAATTAATAATTTAATTAATGGGCCAATGTATGTGGAGTTATTATCTGAAAGGATAGGACTTGCACCATCAACAATATCGTTTCATTTAAAGAAGCTAGAGGAAGCTAATTTGGTATATTCACAAAAGGAACAATACTATGTTATGTATTATATTAACTTAAGGGTTTTTGAAAATAAGTTAAAGGAGATTGTTCATATGGATGAAAATAAAAATGATGATAAAGAAAAACAAAGGGAAGAGGCTTATAGAAAAAAAGTTATTGAGTCATTCTTCAAGTATGGTAAGTTAGTTTCTATTCCAGTTCAAGCAAAGAAAAAGAGGATAGTATTAGAAGAAATAGTTAAGGCTTTTGAAATAGATAAAGAATATACGGAGAGGGAAGTAAATATTATTATTGCTGACTATAATGATGACTTTTGCACTATAAGAAGAGATATGATAGGGGAAAAATTACTTTCTAGAGATAAGGGAATTTATAAGAAGCTTCAATAAGAGGTTTACAAATAAATGCCAAATTGAGATAATTAGTTATAGTCAATCAAAGGAGGAATAATTATGGCAGCAGGAAATGGAGTAAATTGCAAGGATTGTCCAGAATTAAAGATGGGAAGATGTAAGGGTGATGACAAAGGTTGTTTATGTTACAAGTGCCCAAGACATTTAGGTCAATGCATGTGTGTTAGATATTGTAGAGAGACGGAATCTGTTTTATTCTTTGATGAGGAATAATTAATTATTTCAAGGGGGTTAAAATTTTATGAATGAAGAAGTTAAGTTAAAGATAAGTGAGCTTAAAGAGTATATTTGTGGGGCAGAGAGGATTGTAAATGCATTATCAATAGTTGCTTGGGATATGCAAACTAATATGCCAAAAAAGGCTCTAGAAAAAAGAGGTGGGGTTATTGGTGAATTATCATCTCTTGTATTTGAAAAATCAACATCTAATAAGGTTAAGGAGTTTATAGATTTCTTTGAACCTTATATGAATGAGCTAGAGTTAATTGATAAAAGAATGGTAGAAAAGTTAAAAGAGGATTATGAATTAACTAAGAAGATACCAGCTGATAGATTTAAGGAATATCATATGACTTGTGCAATTGCAGAGGGTTCATGGGAAGAAGCAAAGCATAAAAATGATTTTAGTTTATTCTTGCCTCATTTAAAGAAAATAGTTGAGTTCCAGAAGGAGTTTATAGGATACTGGGGATATAAAGATAATAAATATGATACGTTGTTAGATCAATATGAAAAAGGATTTACAACGGATAAATTAGATAAAATTTTCTCAGATTTAAGGGATGAAATAATAAAGCTATTAAATAAAATAAATAACAGTAGTGTAAAGATTGATGCAACTAAGCTATCAGGTAATTTTGATATTCAAAAACAGAAGGAGTTAAGTCTTTATATATTAGATGTTTTAGGCTTTGATAAGGATGCTGGAAGATTAGATGAGAGTGTTCATCCATTTACAACTAACTTTACTAATAAAGATGTTAGATTAACTACTAACTATGTTGAAGAGGAAGTAACCTATGCTTTATATTCAACTATACACGAAGGTGGCCATGGTATATATGAGCAAAATGTTAGTGATGATTTAGAATATACAGGGTTAGCATCAGGTGCATCAATGGGAATTCATGAGTCACAATCAAGATTCTATGAAAATATTGTAGGAAGAAGTGAGGAGTTCTGTAGTTTTATACTTCCTAAGGTTAAGGATAGCTTTAAGGACTTTGAGAGTGTGTCTGAAAGAGATTTCTATAAAGCTATTAATAAGGTTCAACCTTCATTAATAAGAACAGAGGCAGATGAGTTAACATATAGCCTTCATATTATTATAAGATATGAAATAGAAAAAGAATTAATTAATGGCAAAATTGAGGTTGAGGACTTACCTAAGGTATGGAATGATAAATATAAACAATACCTAGGAATAGAACCTGAAACAGATACTTTAGGAGTATTGCAAGATGTTCATTGGTCAGGAGGGTCATTTGGGTATTTTCCAAGCTATGCATTAGGAAATTTATATGGGGCACAAATGCTAAATGCATTATTAAAGGATGAACCAAATATATTTCAAGATGTAAAGGTTGGAGATTTATCTAAGATTAAGTCTTGGTTAAAGGAAAAAATACATCAACATGGGGGAGTGTATACTCCAGCACAGTTGATTCAAATGATATCAGGTGAAGAATTAAATGCTAAGTACTTTGTAGAGTATTTAAATAAAAAGTATTCAGATATATATGAATTATAATAAATAAAAAAATGATGTTATGAAGCTTAAATCATAACATCATTTTTTCTGTCTATATGAGTAAATGATTACAAAAAATACAAAATTGAAGAAATTATAAAAACAACAGTAACTATGTTAATAAATTTATAAATTTACAAAAAAATACATAAAAAATTATTGTATATTAAAGGTAAAAGTAGTAAAATTAACAAATAAGCAATAAGCGGCTATAAGGTGAAATTTGTGAATTTAGAGTATTGGGAGCCTCTAAATTTTGATTTAGAATTTCAAATTATACAGCCAAAAATAAAGGGGGATCTATAAAATGTATAGAGTATTAGCAAGTGATGGATTAGAACAAGGAGCAATAGATGCTTTAGTAGCTTCAGGATATGAGGTTGTAAATGAGCACTATGAAAAAGACGTATTAGGAGAAAAGCTTAAAGAGTTTGATGCATTAGTAGTAAGGTCAGCTACAAAGGTAACAGCTGATGTAATTGATGCAGCAGAGGGTGGAAAGTTAAAGTTAGTTATAAGAGCTGGAGTAGGAATTGATAACATTGATATAATTCACGCTCATGAAAAAGGAATTACAGTTAAAAACACACCAAATGCTAGCTCAGATTCAGTAGCAGAATTAGCAATTGGGCATATGTTTGCAGTTGCTAGATTTATAGGAGCTTCAAACTTCACAATGAGAAATGGTCAATGGAACAAGAAGAAGTATGAAGGAACTGAAATTGGTGGAAAAACTTTAGGAATCATTGGAATGGGTAGAATAGGAAGAAGTCTTGCAAATAAGGCAACTGCTTTAGGAATGACTGTTATTTATACAGATTTATTTGGAAAGCAAGATAACTTAAGCTACGATTTCTTAGAATTAGATGAATTATTAGCTAAGTCTGATTTCTTATCATTACATGTACCTTATGATAAAGAGAAGGGATCATTAATTGGTAAAAGAGAATTAGATTTAATGAAGGATGGAGTTTATATTGTAAACTGTGCTAGAGGAAAGGTTGTTGATGAAGAGGCGTTACTTGAAGCTTTAGATAGTGGAAAGGTTGCAGGAGCTGGTATTGATGTATTTGCTCAAGAGCCAACAACTAATGAAACTTTAGTAAATCATCCAAGAGTAAGCTGTACTCCTCATATTGGAGCAGCAACAAAGGAAGCACAAGATAGAATTGGACAAGAAGTAGTTTCAACAATAAAGGAATTTTTAAAATAGACAAAAGAATTTTATAAGGAGGAATTACAAATGGCAATAGTTAGACCTTTTAAAGCATTTAGACCAGAAGCAGAATTAGCTTCAAAAATAGCTGCACTTCCATATGATGTTATGGATAGTGATGAAGCAAGAGAAATGGTAGAGGGAAATCAATATTCATTTTTGCATGTAGATAAGGCAGAAATAGATTTAGATCCTTCAATTGATCCATATAGTGAAGTAGTTTATAAAAAGGCTAGAGAAAATATGGACAATATGATATCAAATAAGTGGTTTATAGAAGAAGAAAAGCCTTGCTATTATATATATAGACAGGTTATGAATGGAAGAGGGCAAACAGGATTAGTTGCTTGTACAGCGATTGATGATTATATAAATAATGTAATAAAGAAGCATGAGCTTACAAGAGAAGATAAGGAATTAGATAGAATTAATCATGTTGATTATTGTGATGCAAATACTGGTCCAATATTTTTAACATATAGAGAAAATAAAGAAATTTCAGAGATAGTGAATAACTGGGTTAACTCTAATGAAGCTATATATGATTTTGTTTCAGAAGATGGGAATGGACATATTGTATGGCTAATAGATGATAACCAAACTATAGAAACTTTACAAGGTTTATTTAAAGGTGTTGAATATTTATATATTGCAGATGGTCATCATAGATCAGCATCTGCAGTTAAGGTTGGACATTTAAGAAGAGTTCAAAATGATAGCTATACAGGGGAAGAGGAGTTTAATTATTTCCTATCAATTAGTTATCCTGATAGTGAGTTAAAGGTATTTGATTATAATAGATCTGTTAAGGATTTAAATGGGTTAACTGCTGAGGAGTTTATAAACAAAGTGAGTGAAAAGTTTGAAGTTGCTCCATCAGAGAACAATGTTGGTGTTAGTCCTTCAGAAAAGCATACTTTTGGAATGTATTTAGATGGAAAGTGGTATGTTTTAAAAGCTAAGGATGGCATTTATGATCCAAATGATCCAGTAGATCAATTAGATGTATCAATTCTTCAAAATAATTTATTAAGGCCTATTTTAGGCATAGATGATCCTAGAACATCTAATAGAATTAAGTTTATTGGTGGAGTTAGAGGGTTAAAGGAATTAGAGAAAAGAGCTAATACGGATATGAAGGTAAGTTTTTCTATGTTCCCAACAACTACTGATGACATAATGAATATTGCAGATGAGGGGCAAATAATGCCTCCTAAGTCTACATGGTTTGAACCAAAACCTAGAAGTGGACTATTTATTCATAAGTTAAGTTAATTATTAAGATGAGGTGTGAAGAATGAGTTATAAGGTTTATCCAATAGGGGTAGTACAATCACAAATAAAGGATACAGTTGACTATGATTGGGGAGATGTTGTATCAGAAATAATAATAGATGAGAGTTATAAGGATGGACTTAAAGGATTAAAGACATTTTCACATTGTTCAGTAGTGTATTTTCTCCATAAAGCTAAATTCAAATTGGAAGAGGATATAGAGAGAAGACCTCAGGGAAGGGAAGATATGCCGTTAATAGGTATATTTTCACAAAGAGCAAAAAGCAGACCTAACCCAATTGGTATTACATCAGTTGAAATATTAGAAGTTAATAACAATGTAATAACTGTTAAGGGATTAGATGCTATAGATGGGACACCTGTTTTAGATATAAAACCCTATTACCCTGCTTATGATAAGAAGGAAGCTAAGACACCAGTTTGGGTGGATAAATTAATGGAAGATTATTTTTAAATAAAAAAAGAGGCGGAATTTCCGCCTCTTTTATAGGTTAGTAACCATTTCTTTTAAAATAATAGTTGAGTTTTTAACTGCAACAGGAATGAATTTTTCATAATCCATATGTGCTCCATTGTTTGCATTATCAGAAATACTTCTAATAACAACAAAAGGAACTGAGTTTAAATAACAAACATGAGCAATACTTGCTCCTTCCATTTCACAAGAAATAGCTCCAAATTCTTTTTCAAACCATTGAATTTTTTCAATACTTGAAATAAATTGGTCACCAGAAACTATTCTTCCAGAGAATGTGTTAATATTATCAATAGCTTTGCAAGCTTTTAATCCTGCTTCAACTAAAGTATCATCACACTTAAAATCAAAAGTATCTAATCTTGGAACTTGCCCATGAGCATCACCAAATACTGTTGTATCAATATCGTGTTGAACTAAGTTTGTAGCTACAACAACATCTCCAGGATAAATATCCTTACCAATACCACCAGCAACACCAACGTTAATGATATGAGTTACTTTAAATTCAGAGATAAGAATTTGAGAGCAGATAGCAGCATTAACCTTACCAATACCACAAACAACTGCAACTACATTTTTACCCCAAAGTGAACCTTTGTAAAAAGTCATGTTAGCCTTTGTTACTGTTTCTTCCTTATTCATATCATTTAATAATAATTCAAGTTCTTCACTCATTGCACTTATAATTCCTAAAGTCATAAGTTACCTCCTAGTAGTTTTTATAAATTAATTAATTGAAGAGTAGATAGTATCATTATCTGGATTCTTCAATGTACTAATAAAGTTACTTTCGTAACTGAATTTCAAGTTCTTTTTAAGGAATAGTAAAATTCCAATTCCAATAATTAATGATACAACAAGATTGATTATAAATCCAATTGTAGTTTCAGGGATAATACCAAACATTGCAAAAGAATTATTTACAAAGTGACAAAACATAGTTAAATATAATGAACGTGTTTTGTAGTATATATATCCAAATAATACTCCTAATATGAATGCATTAACTCCTTGATGGATGTTTCCATGAATGACTGCAAATATTAGGGCAGATATTATAATAGCACTTTTAGGTGAATATTTATTTAACATTCCATTTAAAATAACGCCACGAAGAACAATTTCTTCTATTATTGGAGCGATAAACATTGCACTAATAATAAAGTATATCATAAATGTAGGGTAGGAATCTAAAAAAGATTCAACACCAGTTAAAAGATCACCTTGAGGAATTAAATTAATAATAGGTGATAAAGTTACATCATATATTAATCTAAATGCAATAATTAATAAAGTCATATATCCAATTAAAGATTTATCTACTTTTTTATAGCTATTAGTAACCCAAGTTTGCTTTGAGAAAGTATTTACTAGTATAACAGATATGGCTGGTATTGCTAGTATTTCAGCACCTAGCATTATGTAATAATGATCTAGTAAGAAGGTTTCAGGAAACATAGCAGTATAAGCTTCAGAAAAAATAGTTTCTATAATCATATAAATACATATACAGCCAAAGGCTTTCCAAAATCCAAGTTTAAATGATAACTCTTCATTTTCTATTTGTTTTATAGGTGAAATCAAAGAATTTAAAAATTTCATAAAATAGAGTCCTCCATATTTTGGTTTCATATAGATAATTATACTATGAAAAATTATAATATAATAGGGTGTAAATTAACCTTGTATAATCAAGTAAAATAGCATACAATAAATTATAAAATTTTTTTAAAATAAGGAGAAAAAAGATGTTACAACATTCTTTATCAAGAACAGAGTTACTTGTAGGAAAAAGTGGATTAGAGAAATTGGCATCATCTAAAGTTGTTGTGTTTGGAATTGGTGGAGTTGGAAGCTTTACTGTAGAAGCATTAACAAGAGCTGGTGTTGGTAATTTAGTTTTAATAGATGATGATACTATTTGTCTTACAAATTTAAATAGACAAATACATGCTACTTATAGCACAATAAGTAAGGTTAAAGTAGATGTTATGAAGGAAAGAGTTCTTTCAATTAATAGAAAGTGTAATGTAACAACACATCAAGCTTTCGTAACTCCTGACAATTTAACGGAGTTTATTCCAGAGGATGTGGATTATGTTGTTGATGCAATTGATACTGTATCGGCTAAGTTAGCATTAGCTGAGTATTGTTCAAAAAATGGAATTAAAATAATTAGTTCAATGGGAACTGGAAATAAGTTTGATCCAACTCAATTTAAAGTTAGTGATATTTATAAAACAAAAGTTTGTCCACTAGCTAAAGTTATGAGAACTGAACTTAAGAAAAGAAGAGTAAAGAAATTAAAGGTTGTATACTCAGAAGAGATTCCAACAAAACCAAAGACAGAAGATGTAGTTACTTGTAAAACAGGATGTGTATGTACAGGTGGAACTAAAAAGTGTGCTATTAAGAGACAAATTCCAGGAAGTATTTCATTTGTACCTCCAGTTGCAGGGATGATAATTGGTGGAGAAGTTATAAAAGATATATTAGAAATAAAAAAATAATCCACAAAATATTGTGTCGAATGTTTGTTTATCCACAATATAGTGTGATATGTGGATAAAACGGTGGATAATTTCAAGAAAATGTGAATAAAAAAATAAAAAGATTAGTTCTAAGGGAAGGGTTAGTAGTTTAGAACTAATCTTTTTCTGATTATATAAAGAAACTTTAATAATCTACTTTATATATTATTCTTTAAAGTTAACATTAATGACAAAATCAGTAGAAAAAATTTGAGAAAATATTGATTTTAAGCATTCTTCAGAATTCTTTATTGCTTCATTATATAATTTTTCCGAATTAAGCTTCTCAATAAGAGATTTTTCTATATTTTTTTTAACTGAACCAAACTCTTCAGGTGTTAATTCTATATCTCCAAATCGGAGTAAACCTAAATCAGGAGATTCATATACAGTTTTATTTTCATCAATTTGCATACTGTGAACATAAGGTTTGTTTAGAGAGAGTGTAATTGTATTATTAGTTTTATTTAAATCAATATCATCCTTTGATAGATTAGTTAAATCCACAGCATATGAACAAGTAACTAAGAAGTTTATTTTTTTAGCCTTTTTAAATATGCCAAAGCTTCCCCAACTATCATCAATAACAACTGAGTGAGTTAATTCTATTTCTAAAGGGATAATTTTTTTTACAGATTTCATTTCATCAATAATACTATCTTCAGATAGAAATTTAATAGAACCTGTGTCATTTTCAGATAATGTCCATCTTTCAGGAGAAGTATTCTTCTCTTTAAATAGTTTATAACCTAGAAAAAGTCCAAATAAAATAAAAAATAGTGCAAATGATATTTTAAAGGGTCTTTTTTTAAAAAAATTTTTAAACATACCATAAACCTCCTTAAGTGATGAATATGAAATAAAACTTTATTTTATGACATTATAGTTATATCTTGTAATGAAAATTTAATTAGATATAATATAAATGTATACATTTATAAAATAGGAGATGACCGTATGGCATTTTTAAGAGATGTTAACATTACTCCAAGTGGGAGTAGTGTTTCAGAATACATTATAAGAGATAAAGATAAAATAACTATTGGAAGATTTAATCTTATTGATTTAAATAAAGAAAATAGAAGTTGCAACATTAAATTAAAGTTTTATAGAGAACATGATAATGAGTTATTAAAAGAGTCAATAAAGCTTATATTAATGGCTGTATTTAAAGAGAAGGATTTATTTAAGGTTAACATGATATTAAGTGAGGATATGAACCTAACTCCTTTTCTTGATTTAGGGTTTGTTTTAGAAGGAATTATAAGCACTAATGTGTTTCAAAACGGAATATTTAAGGATGAACTCTATTTAGGAATAAATAGAGAAGAATATAATATATCTGAAAGAACTAATATGGTATTATTGAAAGGGCAAAATATAGAGCTATCACTTCTTACTCCAGAGGATGCTGATAAATTATTAGATTACTATTTAAATAATAAGACACATCTTGAGAAGTTTGAACCAACTAGAGATGATAATTTTTACACTATTGATACCCAAAGGAATATATTAAGTGAAGAATATAAGCAGTACATAAATGGTACTACTGTTAATTTAGGAATATATTATGATGACAAATTAATTGGTAAAATAAAAATAGCTAATATTGTCCAGGGAATATTTAAAAGTGGAATAGTCGGATATTCTATTGATGAAAATTACCAAGGTAAGGGGTATATGAAAGAAGCATTAAATCTTTTAATTGATTATGCGTGGGAGGATTTAGAGCTACATAGGATAGAAGCATCAGCATTACTTGATAATGAAAGATCAAAGTGTGTACTAGAAGCGTGTGGATTCAAAAAATTGGGGACTAATGAAAAATATTTATTTATAAATGGGATGTGGAGAGATCATATAACATATTATAAAGTAAAATAGTATGATTTATGGTTGTATTTTAATTCAAATCATATATATTATTTTTACAGAGGATTTTCTATAATCTTTAAATACTTTACTACAACCTATATAACTAATTTAAGAAGGAGTTAAGCTATGATACTTAATAATGATGGTGTATTATCTAAGGTTTTCAATAATAACATAATTTTAATAAAATCTAATGGGAAAGAAAAAATACTTTTTGATAAAGGTATTGGATTTGGGAAAAAGTATGGAGATATAATAAAAGCAGGAACTAACATAGATAAAGTTTTTATTATAGAAAACACAGATACATTACAAAACTTTAATAGAGTAGTAGAAAATATAGATGGTGATTTTATAGGGTTATGTGAAGAAATTATTTATGACATTTCAGAAAAATTATCTGAACCATTAAATGAAAATATACACGTAGGATTAATTGACCATTTAAACTTTGCTATTAAAAGATTACAAAATGGAGAAGAGATACAAAACCCATTTGTTATAGAAATAGAAACCTTATACCCAAAAGAGTTTGATTTGGCAGAAATGGCAGCTAAAAGAATAGGTAAGTATAAGAGCATAGATATACCACATGGGGAAGTTGGATTTATAGCATTGCATATCCACTCGGCAAGAAATAATGGAAAATTATCAAATACAATTAAATATAGTTACTTAGGTAATAGTGTTGTAGAGCATGTTGAGGATAGTTTAAATATAGAGATAGATAGAAGGTCATTAGATTATGCAAGATTTTTAACTCATATTAGATTTGCTATAGAAAGAATAATTAATAAAAAGACTATAAAGAATGATTTACTTTCAATTATAAAGCGCAAATATAAAAAATCATATAAAATTGCTGAAGAAGTTGGAAAGATTTTTGAAGAAAACTTAGCAGTAAAAATTACGGAAGATGAAATAGCTTATTTAGCAATGCATATAGAAAGGTTTAGAGTTTCTTTATAGAATGAAATTGAGTAATAGCCCTTTGTCAAGTAGACAAGGGGCTATTGTTATTAGTTTAATTGAATAATAGAATCATCATTTTTAAATAATCTTATATTTTCATATTTTCCTGAGTAAGGTGATGAAACTAAGAAATACTCATCATTTGGTATATCAATAGTAATTTCACTTTGATTATTATTAGAAACATCTGTAAAGACAATTTTTTTGTAATTATAATTTTTTCCGTATATAAGTAGTGTGTTTTTATCATCATTGGTAAAAGCGTAAGTTAAAACGTCATCTTGAGATGAGTGAGTAGAATCTTTTATTGATAACCTACCAAGGGGTAACTTAGAACATCTAGTTAAACCAATGAAATTATCGTTAGCAGATAAATAAAATAAATTTTCATCAACAAAGGTAGTTGATTTTATAGAAGTATCATTTGTAGATAGCTTATCCATTTTCTTATCTACAGAACTAGTGCTAAAGGTTAACAAAAAATAAGATAAAATTAATGCGCCTATAATACCATAGGTTTTAGCAAGTGAATTATTTACTGATTTATTATCTTTAGAATTAGATTGCTCGATGGTTGAGTTGATATTTTTTTTCTTTCCCATAAAATACTCCTTTTATATAACTTAAATAAATATATAAAAAAATAGGAGTTAAAACTCCTATTTTAAATACTATACTGTATATTCAATAACAGTAGTTTCTCCAGCAACTGAATCTATTCCAGATACAGGGTTTATTGATTTTGTAGAATCAACATTAGTTATAAGAACAGGAGTAACTAATGAAAGCCCCTTACTCTTAATAAATTCTCTATCTATTTTAAGTATTGGAGTTCCAGCCTTAACCTTAGCTCCTTGTTCAACTAATTGTTCAAAACCTTCTCCGTTTAAAGATACAGTTTCAATTCCAACGTGAACTAATAGTTCAACACCAGTTTCTAAAGTCATAGCAAAAGCATGCTTAGTTTTAAATACTAATGTTAATTCACCATCAGCAGGTGCAACTACTACAGAACCAGTAGAATCAATTCCAACACCATCACCAGCCATTTTTTGTGCAAATACTGGATCTGGAACTTGGTCTAATGGAATTACCTTTCCTTCTAATGGAGCTACTAATTTTAAAGAATTATCTTTTTTTGCTTTTTTAAAAAATCCAAACATAATTATATTCCTAAACAGAATTTAGGAAAATTCACTTCCTTTCAAATATATAAATTTGTATGTTACTATATATTATGTACAAGTTTCAATAGAAAATATTAAAAAAAGGCATAAGTTTTGTAGGAAACTTATGCCTGATTTAACAGTAACACGTTTATATTATTATTATATTGATAGGTAATAATAGTGTCAATAACAAAAAAGTAAATAAAAATACTTGAAACCGTTGACAGACTTGAAATTTTTATATATACTGATTATAATAACATATGAGTTAAAGAAATCGGCGTGTAACTATAGGGCATTAGCTGAAAAGGATATTTTTATATTCTTTTCAGCTTTTTTTATTTTTTAAAAGATTTAGGGAATACTAAACCAAGGTTAATTTTGATTTTAAGGCTCATATTAAAAGATTTGTAAGGAGGAAATAAAATGGCAAACGGAAAAACAAAATTGTTAGGAGCTTTCCAAAAATTTGGTAAAGCAGTAATGACTCCAATAGCAGTATTACCAGCTGCAGGGTTATTATTAAGATTAGGACAAGATGACGTATTAGGGATTCCAGCAATGGCTCAAGCTGGAGATGCAGTTTTTGGTTCTTTAGCATTACTATTTGCAGTAGGAGTTGCAATTGGTCTAGCTAAAAATAATAATGGGGTAGCAGCACTTTCAGCAGTTGTTGGTTACCAAATCATGATGAAATCATCAGCAGTTATTGCCGGTGAAAAAGTAGACCCAGGTGTTTTAGGTGGGATAGTAATAGGGGTTATTGCAGCGGTACTTTATAATAAGTTCCATGAAATTCAAGTGCCACAATTCTTAGGATTCTTTGGTGGTAAGAGATTTGTACCAATTATTACATCATTAGCAGCTTTAGCATTAGCATTCCCAATTGGTTGGTGGTGGCCAACAATACAATCAGGAATTGATACATTTGGTAACACAGTATTAGGTGCAAGTGCATTTGGTGCAGCAGCATACGGAATTATAAATAGATTATTACTTCCATTTGGATTACATCACATATTAAATGCAATTGTTTGGTGGCAAGTTGGTTCATACACTATGCCAGATGGAACAGTAGTTACAGGAGATTTAGGAAGATTCTTAAATTCACCAGATCCAACTGCAGGTCATTTAGTATCAGGATATTACCCAATACTAATGGTAGCTCTTCCAGCAGCGTGTTTAGCTATGATTTTAGCTGCTAAAAAGGAAAAGAGAGCAGCAGTATCAGGAATGTTAATAAGTATAGGATTTACAGCATTCTTAACAGGGATAACAGAACCAATTGAATTTACATTCATGTTCTTAGCTCCTATTTTATATGTAATCCACGCATTATTAACTGGATTATCAATGGCTATATGCTACGTATTAAATATACATCTTGGATTCTCATTCTCAGCAGGTGCTATTGACTTAGCATTATTTGGAGGGAAAGAGAATGCTTCAAATATACCATTACTATTATTAATATGTTTAATTTTTGGTGTTCTTTATTTTGTAATATTCTACTTTGCAATAAAGAAGTTTAACTTAAAGACTCCAGGTAGAGAAGATGATGATTTTGAAGATTCAGATGATGACGGAGCTCCTTCAGTAAAAGGTGACTTAGCAGCACAAGCACAAGCAATATTAACTTCTATAGGTGGAAAAGAAAATATAGATAGTATTGATGCTTGTATAACAAGAGTAAGAGTAACATTAAAAGATGGTTCATACATTAATGAAGCAGAATTAAGAAAGTTTGGAGCTACAGGAGTTATGAAGATGGGTTCAAACAACTTCCAAATAGTTGTTGGAACAATAGCAGATCCTTTAGTAACTCAAATGAAAAACTTAATGTAATTAATAAATATAAAGACTATTTCTACAGGCAGGTATTGTAGAAATAGTCTTTTTTTATGTTCAATTCATAAGTAAAAAGCTACAACATTTCATGTAAAGGTATAGATTTAATACCACTATTCCTGGTGTATCAATATGAGTAATAGTTAGGATATAAAAGCAATAAGTAGTATATATAGAAAAAAGCTTCTATTAGAGGAATTAAATATTAAATTTATGTTCTAAATATGTTAAGATTAATCTCGTCGCTGAGGCAAACAATTCTAAAAAACAAGTTGATAAACAACAAAAAAGTTTTTTTAAAAAGATGTTGACACAGTGGTGAACAGATGATAAGATAAGTAAGTCGCCAAGAGCGGCAAACAAATTGGTCTTTGAAAATTGAACAGAATATAGATAAACAAAACCAGCAATTCTTTTTATGAGTAAGTTTTTTGAGATTAAGATTAAACTTTTTATTG
>JBOFVP010000341.1:0-1091 GCA_051653165.1 Clostridium sp. | reverse complement strand
ACACTGCAACTGATTATGCACTATATAATGCCATCAAGTGGAATGCTAAAATGATTTTCTCAGTTCCTTGTTGCCAACATGAATTTAATAAGCAAATAGAGCCTCAAAATCTTAATATACTTTCTAGATATGGAATTATACAAGAACGTGTTTCAGCATTGCTTACAGACGCTGTTAGGGGTAATTTACTTGAAATAATGGGATATAGAACTCAACTTCTAGAGTTTATTGATATTTCTCATTCTCCTAAAAATATATTAATAAGAGCATCCAAGGGGAAAGTTTCAAGTGATAAATGTAAAAAACTTAAGCAGGAAGTAACCACATTAATGGAGGAACTCTCTTTGGAACCAACCTTATATACCTTATTAAAAAAAGATGATTTAATATAATTACTTTGGGGGAGTTATGAAGATATATGGCATAGATATTGATGGTACAAATGAAGATAATGAGAAAAGACAATTTTTGATTGCTAATTTAGTAGGTATGATAGTAATTTCTATTATATTCTTCTGCTTTTATAAGTATTTCAATTATTTTGGAATTCCTATATTAAATTCTGGAGAGTTTACTAGTGTTAAAATTTTTAACTTAGCATATAAGGATGAGATTTTGATGGTTTTCAGTATACTGTTTATATTTACGCTGGTAATTAGGGGGATTAATTTTATTTCCTTTAAATACCCTACGATTACAGAAATAGTTATAATTATTCTAAAAATTACTTATATTCTAATCTTAAGAACTTTATTTACTACAGTTGATTTTTGGAATTTAAACTTACCTGTAGAAGTTAATAATTATTTGAATATTGGTATACTAAATAATATAAATTTCATAAGTTGCATAAATATACTATGGTATATAATACTTTTATCGAAATTAATTGAAGTTATTATAAGTATTTATAAAATAATTAAATTGAAATAGAGAGCAAATTGCTCTCTTTTATTTTATACATATAATAACATTCATACATAAAAATTGTTTAAATAATAGTTAATTTATGTTATAATATCATGGATTTATAACATAAATTAACTACATAAAAGTAAATGTTAAAGGACTATTTATAATATAATACAGTA
>JBOFVP010000340.1:0-12512 GCA_051653165.1 Clostridium sp. | reverse complement strand
ATATGATTTATGGTAACCATGACAACATTAAAAGTAGAAAAAATTTAATAGCATCTCAGAGTAAAAAGTTTATGAAAATAAATAGGGATTTTGGAGAGGATTTTTTATATCTTATTAATAATATAAACTTTTATGAAGGTATAGTTTTTACACATTACCCTACTAATAATAGTATATTAGCATGTCATGGCCATCAAGTAGATTTCAAAAATTATGAGCTATCTTATATAACAAGATTTTTAGTAAGATATGTTTGGACCGTATTAGAAGGAGTAGGTGGATTCAAGGATCCATCAAGCCCAGCATCAAATTTCAAAAAGTGTTCTGATATAGATAGAAGTCTTTCTAAATGGGCTAAGATAAATAATCAAATGATAATATGTGGACATACTCATAAAAGTGTATTTTCTGAACCTGATAAGGGCAAATATTTTAATGATGGATGTTGTGTAATTCCATATTTTATTAATACAATAGAGATAGCAAGAAATATGATATCTATGGTAAAATGGGAAGTAAAAGGGCGAGAGGATAATTCATTATATATTAAAAGAGAAATTATCAATGGACCACAGCCTTTAGAGTGTTATTTTAAGAGTATTGATGAGTGTTAAAGGAGAAAAAGATAAGATATGAATTTTATAGATTTACATTGTGATACAGCATTACTTCTTCATGAAAATGGGGGAGAGCTTTATAAAAATAACTATTCAGTTGATATACAAAAGCTACAAGAGGGCAAAGCTTTAGCTCAATTTTTTGCCATGTTTGTAGAAAAAAAATCTAGGGAGAATCCATTTTTTAAGTTTGAAAAGATGGTAAGTAATTTTAAGAGTGAATTAGATAAAAATAAAGAACATATTACTTTGGTAAAAACTTTAAAGGAACTTGAGGATGAAAATTTAAAGGGTAAAATTGGAGCATTTATTTCCATAGAAGAAGGTGAGGTGTTAGAGGGAAATCCACTTAATGTTAAGAAAGTGTATGATATGGGAGTTAGAGCCATTACGTTAACATGGAATTTTGAAAATTCTATTGGATATCCTAATTTTAATATAAGTGATTTTAAGATAAATCCTTTTGGTTATCGAGAAAATGGACTTAAAAATGATGGGAAGGATATAGTTGTAGAAATGGAAAGGGTAGGAATAATACCTGATGCATCTCATTTATCTGATAGAGGGTTTTGGGATTTAATAGATATTTGTAAGAAGCCTTTTGTAGCAACTCACTCTAATGCAAGAGAGATTACTTTAGTTCCAAGAAATATGAGTGATGATATGATTAAGGCTTTAAGTAATAAAGGTGGGGTTATGGGAATTAACTTCTGTGCTAATTTCTTAGGAGACACAAAGAATTCAACAGTTGAACAAATGGTATCTCATATTAAACATATTAAGAATGTTGGAGGTATTGATGTATTAGCTCTTGGAAGTGATTTTGATGGCATAGGAAATAAAGTGGAGATAGAAAATATTTCTCAAATGGATAAGTTGGTTTTTGCACTTGAGAAATGTGGATTTACTATGATGGAAATTGAAAAGATATTTTATAAGAATGTAAAAAGAGTTTTAAAAGATACTATTGGATAGATAAAATGATTGGAGAGAAAAAATGAAGAAGCTAATGGGAAAGGTTGCAATAGTTACTGGAGGAAGTAGAGGGATCGGGAGAGCAATCTCGCTAGAACTTTGCAAGGCTGGTGCAAGTGTTGTTATAGGATATGAAAAGAATAAGGAGGGGGCAGAAGAAACACTAAGATTAATTAATGAAATTGGGGGATATGGTGTTTTAGTTTCATCTGATATTTCTACATGTGAGGGAGCTGAATTATTAGTTGGAGAGTGTATAAAAAACTATGGGAGAGTGGATATTTTAATTAATAATGCTGGTAAATCACAAATAGGATTGTTTATGGATACTCCCCCATCAGAAATAAAGGGGTTAGTTGAAACAAATCTTTTAAGTTATATGTATATGAGTAAATTTACTATCCCACATATGCTTCAAAATGGAGGCAATATAATAAATATATCATCAATATGGGGTGAAATGGGTGCTTCATGTGAGGTGGTGTATTCATCAACTAAGGGTGGAATTAATACATTTACTAAAGCTCTTGCAAAGGAAATGGCTGGTGCAAATATTAGGGTAAATGGAATAGCCCCTGGAATGATTAATACTTCTATGAATAATAGTTTTTCAGATAAGGAGAGAGAAGGAATAATAAATGATATTCCTTTAATGAAAATTGGTGAGGGGGAAGATGTCGCTCTAGCAGCTGTATTTTTAGCAAGTGAGGATTCAAAATATATTACTGGTGAAATTTTAAGAGTAGATGGTGGATTTGGAAGATAAAAAACGGACTCCCCTAGAAATTTTAAATGCTAGGGGAGTTAATTATCTAATACTCAGCTATTAAATGGTCTGCTTTAGCTAAGGTGAATTTAAATAATACACCTTCAGGAGTATTTTTAATAGAGTATTCACTTTTATGAATATCTAAAATAGTTCTAACAATGGCAAGACCTAATCCAGTACTATTAGAGGTTCGTGTTCTTGATTTATCAACTCTATAAAACTTATTATAAAGCATCTCTAAGTCTTTTTCAGGTATTTTAGCACCACCATTTAATACCTCAAAAACAAATTTGTTTGACACCTCCTTAACAGAAATAACAACATCATTAAATGCAGGTGTATACTTTAAGCAGTTTGTAATAAGGTTTGTAAAAACCTGCTCCATTTGAAATATATCGGCATTTACATAAGAAAAATCAGTATATGGGGTAAATAAAAGATTTAGATTTTTATCACTAGCTTCTAAACTATGTTTATTTACTAATTTATTTATTAGTCTGTTTATATTAAATACCTCAAACTTAGGCTCAATTACACCAGACTCCAGCTTAGATAACTCAAGCATATTACTAACTAAAATACTCATTTTTTTAGATTCATCAATAATTGTTTCTAGGTAAATAATAGCATCATCACCACTAACGATTCCATCCTTAACTCCTTCAGCATAACCTTCAATTATTCCTATTGGAGTTTTTAATTCATGAGATACAGAGGCTATAAAGTCCTTTCTCATTGAATCAACCTTTCTTTCATTTTCAATATCTTCTTCAAGTTTTTTATTCTTTTGTTGAAGATCTAGTAAGGCACCTTGAAGATTAACAGAAAGGAAATTTAAGGTGTTACCAAGATTACCAATTTCATCATCTCTATCAATGATGCACTTTTCATCAAATTCCATTTTAGACATTTTATTAGCAACTCTATTAATTGATAAAAGAGGCTTTGAAATAAGATTAGAATAAATTAATGAAAGTATAATTGATATAAAAATAGTACCAACAAATATGTAAATCATCATTTCATGAATAACTAGTGCAGCTTCCTGAATAGGCTGAGCTGATGCAACAGCAATGGCAATGGTATCATTATGACTTTCGAGGCTCATAGCAGTGGCAACACCAATTCTCTTTTGGTTAGTATTTTTCACATCGAAGGTAGTTGAGTAAGTTTCATTTTTAGCTAATATACTATCAAGAGCCTCAGGGTTAGAAATAAGAGACTTTGCAAACTTAACTAGTATTTCACTTTCTTCAGGATAATCCTTTAATCTATCAGGAAGCCTTATAAGAGTTGCATTAGAGGTAAAAAGTCCAATAGATGCTGAGTTATTAACCTCAAACTCTTTAAAGGCTGATGTGATTTTTAAATCCGTATTTAAATCATAAGAGCTTAAAAAACTAAATTTATTTATGGATTTTGAAAGAGACTTAATTTTCTTTTGCTCATAAAATCCAGTAAACATAAAGGTTTGAAAAATCATAATTAAAGCCATTAAACCAAGTAAAAGTCCAAGGGTAATTAAAAATAATCTTTTTGAAAGGCTTTCTCTCATATATTATCTCACCTCAAATTTATATCCACTACCTCTTACAGTAACTATGTAGTTAGCTTTATGAAGTAATTTTTCTCTTAATCTCTTAACATTTGTATCAACAGTTCTAATATCGCCATAGTAGTCAACTCCCCAAACAGCATCTAGTATTCCATCTCTTGTTAGAGCTATTCCTTCATTTTTAGCAAGAAATACTAAAAGTTCATATTCCTTAGGTGAGAGTGTTAAAACTTCATTATCTATTTTAACATCATGGGAAAGTTCATTAATAATTAATCCGTTAAAATCTTTAATACTTGTATCCTTTTCTTCATTGGTTCTTTTTAATAATGCACGAACCTTAGCAACTAAAACCTTAGGGCTAAAAGGTTTTGTCATATAATCATCAGCACCAAACTCATAGCCACATAGCTTATCATCTTCTTCAGATTTTGCTGTAAGTAGTATGACTGGTACAGTTGAAACCTCTCTTATTTTTTCAAGAACAGAAATACCATCTAATTTTGGCATCATTATATCAAGTAGAACTAAATCAACTTTATTTGAAGAGAATACGGATAAACCTTCTTCTCCATCGCAGGCCTCTAAAATATTAAAACCTTCTTTTAAAAAGTAATCTCTAACTAGGAACCTTATTCTAATCTCATCTTCAACAATTAAAATAGTTTTTTTCATTGAGAAACCTCCAATTTTATTACATTATTATCATTCCATTTTATGAGTTTAATATACCATATTTTGAGAGGGAATACAATTATGTAAAGAAACAGGGCTTTATAAAGGAGTTTTGATATTTAAATGTAGAAAGTTTAATAAAACCCCTATATAATATAAATATTACAATGTAAATTTAAAGGAGTAATTAATGACAAAGTTAAACTTTAACGTAAATAGAACAAAGCTTAAAAATGGTTTAGAAGTAATAACAATAAAAAGGGATACTCAAATATCTTCAATTAATGTGGGAATAAAGGTTGGAGGAGTAGACGAGAATATTAATGAAAAGGGTATAAGCCATTTCATTGAACATATGTTATTTAAGGGTACAGAAACATTAAATAATGAAAAACTTAATTATGAACTAGAATCACTAGGGGGAGAGTATAATGCATATACAGATTATGCTTCAACGGTGTATACAATTAGTTGTTTAGGGGAAGAAATTATAAATGGAATAAATTTATTAAGTGATATGATAATTAATCCAAAATTTGACTCAAAGGAGTTAAATAAGGAAAGAGGAGTTATTTTAGCTGAAATGAGAAGCTCTAAGGATGATGTTGAAGATTTGAGTTTTAAAAGGGTGAGTGAAATTGGATTTGATAAGAGTCCTTTAAAATATGATGTTACAGGACTAGAGGGAAATGTTAAAAGTTTTAATAGGGATGATATTAAAACTTTTTATAAAAGATATTACACGCCGGACAATTCTATTCTAACATTAGTATCAAATTTAGAGCATAATGAAGCAATAGAAATATTAGAAAATAGCTTTGGAAAATGGGATGGAAAATGCTTAGAAAACAGAAGTGTTATTTATGAAAAAAACAATCCTGTAAAAGAAGTTACAATTAAGAGAGATATGGAACAAAGTACAATAGTGTATCTATATACCTTCTATCATTTAGATAGAGAGGATGAGCTTCCACTTAGAATTTTAAATCATAGGCTTGGAGAAAGTGCAAATTCTTTATTATTTAGAGAGATAAGAGAAAATAGAGGTTTAGCTTATGATATATATACTCATCTTGATATGACAAGAGAGGTTAAAACTTTATTTATATATACATCAGTGAGCAATGAGGATATAGATGAAACTATTTTAGCTATTGATGAGGTTTTAGCAGGAGTTTTATCAGGAAAAACTGTTTTAGGTGAAAGAGACTTAACAGTAATGAAAAAGGTTCATAAAACAGCGGTTATTGGTACGTTAGAAGACTCAGGAGAGTTGTGTAACTATATCTTACATCAAGCCTTAGAGGATGAGGATATTTATGAATTTGTTAAGGATATGGATAGGTTAAATAAAATTTCAAGTGATGATATTTATAAGGTTTCAAAAAAGGCGTTTATAGAGCCAACTATTCATATTTTGAAGGGAGAATAATGGGTAAAATCACAAAAATAGAAGAACAAAAGAGGAATAAGGACAGAGTTAATATATATATTGATGACGAATTTGCCTTTGCAGTTTTTGCAGAGCTTGTATATAAAAATGGCTTAAAGGTAAAACAAGAGGTAGATGATTTAGAACTTAGGAATATATTTAATGAAGAGGAAAAAAGAAAGTGTAAGGCATCGGCTATAAGAATTATAGAAAGAACTTACAAAACAGAGAAAGAAATGAGAGAAAAGCTTCTTAAAAAAGAATATTCACAGGACGCTATAGAATATGCTATGAGCTTTTTGAAGGAATATAACTTTTTAAATGATGAAGTTTATACTAAGATGTACGTAAATGACAAAATTAAACTTGGTGGGAAAAATAAGATTAAGTTTGATTTAAAGCGTAAGGGTGTTAATGAAGAGGAAATAGCAAAAGCTTTAAGTAATGTTGATGAAGAGGGAGAAAGAGCTGTTGCAAAAAAATTATGTGAAAAAAAATATCTTCTTCTAAAGAAAAAGGAAGAGGATAAATATAAGGTATATAATAAGCTTTTGAGATTTTTAGTTGGAAAAGGATATGACTATGGATTAAGTAGCGAAGTTGTTCGTGAAATAACCTCAGAGGAGTATTATGACTAGGAGAGATTTATGGGGAAAGAATTAGCTTATTTAATATGTGGTGTCATTGTATTATTTAAGGTGTTTAAAACATGTATTACTGTGGTAAAAAGGGATAAAATAAATTGGGTAGTACAAGATATAATATCTGATATAGCCCTATTATTAACCTTTTTTATTTACTTGAACTTTAGTGTAGAGATAGCAAGCTTTAACTATAATATTATTAACAGATTAATAGGCTCTGGCCAAGGCGATAGTATTTTAGTTAGATTAGTTGTAGAGATTGTAATTTTCTTTATTATAAGATGGGCATTAGATATGGTTCTTAGTTTCATTCAAAATCTATTGTTTAGGGATGGATTTGATGAAATAGGAAAAAGTAAGGCTATGTCCATGGTAACAGGTGTGTTTATAGGGTTTTTAAAGGGATTTATAACTTTAATAGGAGTATTTATAGTTGTTACAATAATAAATACCTTCATACCAAATGGATTTAGGGTTTCTGTTTTTGATGATGTTAAAGCATATAGAAAAATTGAAAATTTCTTAAATAGCACAGGAGCTATAAAAAATTATCCTAGCTTGATTTCAAAGGAAAGTAATAAAGGGGTTATTTATTATAATGGAATAAGAATTGAGGATGGAATCAAATCGAATGATTCAATTAATAAAAAGGCTAGAGAGTTAACTAAAAATAGTAATAATGATAGGCAAAAGGCAAAGATTCTATATTCTTATGTTGGAGCGCATATACAATATGATTATGATAAGGCTGAAAGAGTTTCAAGTAGTGATTTCTCATCAAGAAGCGGTGCAGTTGAAGCATTTAATACAGGTAGTGGAATTTGTCTTGATTATGCTTGTTTATATACAGCAATGGCTAATGCAGTTGATTTAAAAGTTAGAGTTGTAGTTGGAGAGATGAACGACAGAGGAGACTGGATTGGGCATGCATGGAATGAAGTTTATTTAGAGGATGAAGGAAAGTGGATACAAGTAGATCCTACTAACTATACAGCAGGAAATTATTTTGATAATAAAAAGGTAGAGTTAAATTATAAAACAGAAGATATTGCTTATGAGAATTAAAAGCAATTAATAATTGTAAAATGGAAAATGTACACTTTATTTATAAAATTTGTAATAAATCTATTCAAATAATATAAAATATGTGGTAAAATATGTTACTATAATAAATAAAATTGGGGTGTACAATTATGGCAAGAATTTATAATTTTTCAGCAGGACCAGCTGTTTTACCAGAAGAGGTTTTAAAAGAAGCGGCACAGGAAATGCTAGAGTACAAAGACAGTGGAATGTCAGTAATGGAAATGAGTCATCGTTCAAAGGCTTTTGAAACAATAATTAAGGAAGCAGAACAAGACTTAAGAGATTTAATGAATATTCCAGATAACTACAAGGTATTATTTGTTCAAGGTGGGGGCTCAACACAATTTGCAATGATTCCGATGAACTTAATGAAGAACAAGGTTGCAGATCATATTGTAACAGGACAGTGGGCTAAAAAAGCAGCGCAAGAAGGGAAAAAGTATGGAAAGATAAATATTATTGCTTCATCTGCAGATAAAACTTTCTCATATATTCCAGACTTAACAAACTTAGAAATTAGTGATGATGCAGACTATGTTTATATATGTCACAACAATACTATTTATGGAACTAAGTTTAATAAATTACCAGATACTAAGGGTAAATTCTTAGTTGCTGATATGTCATCAGACATATTATCAGAACCAGTTGATGTAAGTCAATATGGGGTTATTTTTGCAGGGGCTCAAAAAAATATAGGACCAGCAGGGACTACTATAGTTATTATTCGTGAAGATTTAATAACTGAGGATGTATTAGAAGGAACACCAACAATGTTACAATACAAGGTTCATGCAGATAATGATTCACTATACAATACTCCACCAACATATGGGATTTACATTTGTGGTAAAGTGTTTAAACATATAAAGAAACTTGGTGGATTGAATGCAATGAAAGAAATTAATGAAGCTAAGGCAAAAATACTTTATGATTTCTTAGATCAAAGTGAAATGTTTAGTGGTACAGTTGTAAAAGAAGATCGTTCATTAATGAATGTACCATTTGTAACAGGAAATGAAGAGTTAGATAGTAAATTTATCAAGGAAGCTAAGGCTGCAGGCTTAGAAAATATTAAAGGGCACAGAAGCGTTGGGGGTATGAGAGCAAGTATTTATAATGCAATGCCAGCGGCAGGTGTTCAAGCTTTAGTTGACTTTATGAAAAAATTCGAAAGTGAAAATAAATAATTAGTATGAAGTGATTTTTAGTATAAGGTATGTTTATATATTGGACATACCTTATTATTTTTATATTAAAAAGAATAAAAGTTTATTTTTAGTACAAACTATCTTTGAGGTGATAAAAATGGGTAATAAAGAAGTAAAAAGAGATAAAAACCGTAATGAAGGAACTCATAATCCAAGGGAAGAAAGTACTAAAGCTGTCTTTGGAGATCCAAAGGCAAAGGGCGATGAATTTACTCCAAGAACATTTAAATAGTAAAAAGAAGGTTTCAGAAATGAAACCTTCTTTTTACTATTTAATATCTATTTCCATATTTTTATGATAATATTTCATATCATTTGAGTTAATTTCTCTTACAACCTCGCAAGGACTTCCATAAGCAACTACATTGGAGGCAATATCCTTTGTAACAAGACTCCCAGCTCCGATTACTGTATTATCACCAATGGTAACACCAGGTAGTATAATAGAGCCAGCACCAATCCATACATTGTTACCTATATGAACAGGAAGATTAAACTGGGCCTGTTTACTTCTAAGTTCTGGATGAATAGGGTGTGTACCTGTTATAACCGTAACATTAGGGGCAAACATAACATTATTCCCAACATAAATATCACAATCATCAACTAGTGTAAGATTGAAATTAGCATAAACAGCATTTCCAAAGTGAACATTTTTACCACCCCAATTTGCATGAAATGGAGGTTCTATATAACATTTATCTCCAATTTCTGCAAACATATTCTTTAATAAGCTTGTTCTTTTTTCTTGTTCTAATGGTCTAGTAGCATTAAAATCATATAACATTTCTAAATGATTTAATTGTTCTTTCATTAAGGATTCATCATTACAAAAATAAAGTTTTTTAGTGTATATTCTTTCTTTAATTTCTTCTAGCTTCATAAGAGACCTCCCAAGCATATAAAATTCAAAAATATAAAAGCTTTGCAATTATTTAACTTATCATTACTATGATATGCTTGTTCATAAGTAATATTAAAAATAACAAAATTAAAATCTTATATAAATTGTTTACATTTTAACTATATAAGCAAATAAAAAGTTTTTCAAGAACAAAATTAATTTAATAAGGTTATAGTGTTAAAAAAAGGAATTTAACAGAGTGATACAGAGTAATATAGATATAATTTCATTAGAATAGGATTAATTAGGTTTACAAACTACCAAATAATGGGTAAAATAGCCAATATAGAATTTCTATTTTAATTTTAATGCTTTACAACCATAAACACTAAAAACATAGTTTTGCTAAAAATCAACTTTAAATTAAATAAAAGATAAAAAATAGGTATATAAAAGATAAAAGTTGGTAATAATTACAAAAGTGTAACATAGAGTTAATAGGAAAGAGTTTTTAAAAATAAAAAAGGAGTTGGTTAAAATTATAAATGAAGCTAACAAAGTATGTAAGTTATTAGTGTTTTGCTTTATGTGTATGATAAGTGTTACCTTAATATTAACACTCTCAACTAAAAAAGCGCATGGATATACCACAAAAAATGTTGTTGCTGAATTAAAGATTACTGATTACCAAACAGTTTATGGAGAATTTAATGTTAAAATATGTGATGAGATAAAAGGAAGAATAGAAGAAGCTAGATATAATAGTTTAAAAATAAAAGTTAATACTTCTGCAGATACAGCAATTAGAAAAGAATCTGAAGTAAGTCCTTCTAATGTGTTCAAAGAAGTTTCAAAGGGGACAGAAGTAGAAATAATTAACAAAATAATAAATGGAGAATGGTATAAGCTTGTTGATGAATCTCAAGGAGCCTTATATATCCATAAAAACTATGTTTATGCAAATGATACTTCAAACGTAAATAGTAGCTATGTAAATCAATTATCAAGAGGATCTTATAATGGGTCAAGTTATAAGGCATATACTGATGGGTTTAATGTATATACACCATCAGGGATTACAGTAGAAGAGTTATATGGCAGACTAAGTAGCGAATATCCTGGGGTTAAGCATTTGGCTGATGATGCAATTGCAATAGAGAAGCAATACGGAATAAATGCTATTTTCACTATGTCAGTTGCAATACATGAATCTGGAAATGGTGATTCATCCCTTGCAAGTGCAGGAAACTATTTTGGGATTAAAGGTGGGAATCCATGGTATAAACCAGGAGGAGATGGGTCCAAGTCCGTATATAGATTTGCAGAAGTTATAAATGATATTTCTAGTTATAAGGGAAAGCAAATTAGAGGGATTAATGTGGCATATTGCCCAGATGATGGTCACTGGAGCAGAACAGTTGTAAAAATAATGAATTCATTTTAAATATGGTAGGGAAGCTAACTGGCTTCTCTACTTTTGTATACATAAAAGGGAGGGGAATAGTAATGAAGAATATTAATAAAATAATAATTTTAACATTTCTATGCATTATATTTAATGTAAGTTATTTAAATGTAAAGGCAATGAATCAAACTAAAGAATTAGTGATTAATCCAGGAGAAAGTTATGAGTGTAGTACAAAAGTGGGGTGGGCAAATGTTGATTTTGAAGGTGAAAATGGAACAGAAGGTATTCATGTAGGCATAAATAGTGATTTCTTTAGTAGAACTGTAGTTGAACAGACATTTACAGCAAGGCTTTTAGATAATAATAGTATTATAATCAAAAATTCAAGTAATACTCCTAAAAAGTTCTACTTTAGTTATGATGGAGAAATAATAATAGAAAGGACAACTAAGGAGCCGTATGAGAAGATAACATTAAAAAAGGGACAAACTTTAGATTATAAAATTTTAGATATGAGATTTTTCAATATATCGCCTAAATATGCAGATGGTAAAGAGAGAGATTATGATGTGATTGCCAATTATGAGTTTAGAAAAAATGGGGCAGATAATGGTGGTAATGATTTTATAATAATAAATAGATATGGAAATACTATTTTGACACATAGAGTAGATATGTATATGAATAATTTTGAAAAAATAAATAGAGCAAGAATAACAAATACAAGTGAAGTGGAGTTAAATGTTTATATAAATCATGCAACTAAATATGACTACACCATAATTAATGAAGAGTGCTTGCAGGAGATATCACTGTTTAAGGGAGAAAGTATAAAGTATAATGGAAAATCAGTTGTTGACTTTAAAAATAATGATAATAAAAAAGAATTACTTATTGATGTAGAATATAATGGTTATTGTGCTATTGATTTTAATGGGGATAGAGTTGTAAGATTATTTAATAATAAAAGAATAAGTAATGTTTCAGAGAATGGATATAAGTTGTTGGTTCCTAAGGATATTAAAGATGACTTTGAAAAACAAAATACTCCTATATTTTCAAGAAAATACCTTAGAGTTGGGGAAGTATTTGAAATTAATAATAGTACTAATAAATCATATGATATTATTGGTGGAACTTACAACGATACAGGGGAGGGAAATACTGTTTTATGTACTGTACATTCAGGGGAAAAAGCTACATTAATAGGGGAAGATAAAGTAGTGTATATTCCAATTGAATTAATATTTGATGATAGAGAATTAAAAGATGAGGATTTAAATAGAGATGGTGAAG
>JBOFVP010000339.1:0-2186 GCA_051653165.1 Clostridium sp. | reverse complement strand
TTTCAACTTCTTTTCTAACTCAATTTCTTCAACCTTGAAGGCAACATTTTGATTTATATATAAAATTCTTTCTCTATCCTCAATTTCTTCTTTATTACTAGCAAAAATCATTATATAGAACACTTTATCAAATCTATTTTGTTCTAAGAATATTAACTCATCTAACTTTCTTTGTAAGAACTTCTTAGCTATTGGATTAGTAGTTACTTTAAGATTCTTTTCAATGTGCATTTGCTGTGTTGTAGTATTAACAGGGAAGTTCATACTAAGTATCTTGAAGTCTTCTGAATAAGCTCTTAAGAAACTAATAAAGCTATAAATATGTCTTTGTATATCGCTATCTGATAATGCATGTACATCCTTTGTTTTAATTTGATATAAATCCATATATCCATACTTCATGATGAATCTATCATCTTCATCTATATCTACAAAGTCCATAACATCTTTTGTATAAACTGATATACTTCTATCAGTTTTCTTTAGATTTTTCTGTTCTTCTTTTAATCTCTTTTTTTCTTCCTTAGCCTTTAATTTTTCCTCTTTACTTAACTTAACTTTTTCCTTCTTTTGCTTTTCCTCTCTCTCCTTAACCTTTTCTTTGCTAGGTCTAATACTTATATCATCAAGTTTCTTAAATCCCATTTTTCTTTTGCCCCCTATTTTATTTATAATTTGTAATGAATTTTCACAAATAAAAATCCTAGCAATTACTAGGATTTTTAATTTTGAAAACTAATTTACATTCTTCTATAAACTTTGTTATCTTTTTTAAATGAATAATATATACTTTGATATAATCTTCTCTTAGGATTTGATCTACTCTTACTTAGTAGAAACAATGTCCCTGCAACTACAAACAAATAATAAAAAACTATAAATGGTTGATATACTAGAGGTGAAAACATCACGCTTACCATCAATGCAATTATTGAAATAAGGAAGTCCTTCAAGTATATTGATTTACTAAACTTAATTTCTGTTGAAATCTCTTTAGGTATAATGTACTTCATTATTTTTCACCTCTATTTTTAGTAAAGTTTCTTGGAATAACATCACTCCTTTTATTACTATTTAAGGTGTGCTTTCCATTTGCATTTATGCCATCCATTCTTTGTTGTCTTCTACTATTATTTAAATCATTTCTTTTAGTTGTAGTAATTTTAGAGTGTTCATCTAAAGCTTCATTAAAATCTACATGCTCTGGTACATTTGAGTTATACGTGTTTATATTGTCATTGCTATATTTATCTATAGGGTCTTTCTCCTGACTAGATTTATCACTCTTATCACTATCTTTGTTATATCCTGATTCTTTCATATCTTGTTCAATATCGCTATATTGTGGAGTTCCAACATTTTTACTTTGACTATTAGTATCTTGTCCCACTCCACTTTCAAAGGATTGTGTACTTACACTACTATTACTTGAATCATTGACATTAGAAGAACCATTTGAAGAACCTATATCATTACCATCTGATTGATTATTTGATATATCATCTAAATTATGAACTCCATACTTCTCAGCTGCTTTGCCATAGGCATCAGTCATTTTCATAGCTCCATCTGTTGCAGCATCTGTTAATCCTGTTTTATCCGATACATTCTTTGCGAATTTTCCTGCTCCAAAAGCAACATTACCAACTGTCTTTCCTCCACCTATAATGCCTTTTCCTATTTTCCCAATTCCATATAGACCTGCTGAAGTTCTAGCTAAACCACTATCAACTTGTGTTCCTAGTAGTTTCTGAATTATAGTTGGCCCTTCAAGTAATGCTATTGAAGTTCCTAATAATATAACTAAGTTAGTTATAACTCCAATCCATCCAGTACCTAGTTGTTGGGTCTGAATCCATCCTGTAAATTCAGCATATAAATTCATACTGAATACTGATACCATCAGTACTGCAAAGGTAGCTATTATATGTGTTAAAAGCTCTTTAGCTCTTTTACCTTCCTCGATATCTGTAAATATTAGTATAGTTCCTACTATTCTATCTAATGCTAAATTAAATACTATCTTAACGGTTTTAACACCCATAAGTAGAAGTGTTATACCAACAATAATAAAATTTGCTATAATAGAGAACCAATTTACATAGTATCTATAATACCCATCTCTGCCTGTTAGCATTGTCTTATTAAAATTTTTATCTATTACATTCCCATTATTATCAAAGTCT
>JBOFVP010000338.1:0-1101 GCA_051653165.1 Clostridium sp. | reverse complement strand
TTATTATTCCACCAGCTTATAGTATCTATATATGCACTTGATAACCGTTCTTTTAGATCTCTAATATAATCTGGACAAGCAATGTTTGTTTTTATTCCAATTTTTCTAGCACTATCATTTGTCATATATGATAAATAATTTAATATTTTAGAGTCAGATATATAAATAACTCTATAACTGTGTTCTCATTTAAGAAATCAAATATTGCACTATAAACTGAATTAACAAATTTTTTTGTTAACTTATCAATAGCTGATAAAATCAATTCATCTCTTAGAATATTTGAATTTCCCCTTGATGTTACAATATCAAATTTAGATAGTATTTCTTCGTGATTCATGTTCTCTATTTGCTTTAACCAGTTTTTCTTCTCATTTTCATATTCATTACATATCTTTATAGCAAAATACATAGCTTTTAAGACTGTAGATTTACCAAGATCGCTTGGTCCTGTTAATGGTGTCATCCCATTAATAGCATACTCACCATTTGATATTCTACCTAAATTTTTAATTCTTATTTTAATAGACTGATTGGATAGTCTAAATTTCTTTAAAAAATCAATAATAATCGCACTATCTTTGGTTTTAATAATATCAATATCCTTATCTTCATTAAAAAGTTCTATTAGTTTGTTATAACATAAAAATATAATCTTTTATGCCCTTACATTGCTATAATTTTATTCACTTTTAGATTAAAAAGATAACCCATAATATAGTATGACCCTTATTATCTTCTCCTCATTCATTTATACATAATATTCTAACTACATCACCACATCATCCAAAATATGTAATATTAAATTAAAAAAAAGGTTAATGCACCTTAAAACATTAACCTCCATCTATTTTTAAAATTAGTAATCAAATAAAATCTAATCTAATACTAATTAGCTTACCCCCAACAAAAATGGAATCAACTCAACAAGATCATCAATACTATTAATCTCCTTATAGACCTTATCCCTCTCCCTATCTAAAGCAACCCTTCCTTTATCCCTATCCCTACCTACAACATACCCATTCAACTTCTTAACAAGGTTCAACTTACCTTAAATCCCTCAACCTCACCAGTAACCAAATGAGCATAAGCATTGTA
>JBOFVP010000337.1:0-1762 GCA_051653165.1 Clostridium sp. | reverse complement strand
AAGATTCTGAAATACAGGGAGTTAAGCCAACAATAATAAAAAAAGTTGAAAGAACAGAGGTTAAAGAAGATATCAATTTTGCAGAGTTAATTAGCACTTTGAATGGTGAAGAAGATATTGAATTCTTTGAGGATGTATCTAAGGAAACTAATATCGATATAGATAATAGAAGTAAAGAAGAGAATAAAGTTAAGGCGCCAGAGGAATTATCAGAGGAAAAGCAGAGTGATAGTGTAGTGTCTGTTGATCCGAATGGGCTAAGTGCAGATGAATTTGAAGGTGCTTTATTCCCGGAATTTGTAGAGCCAGAGGTAGCTGAATCAAAGGGATTAAATACAGATAAGTTCAAACATAAAAATGTTGAACAGCAATCAGAACAAGTAGAAAATAATCAAGATGATACTAGTGATAGTAAAGTTAGTTGTAGTGAAAAGTTAGTTGTTGAAGATAAGCTGAGAAGTTTATTAATCAATCTGCATAAAAAATTAAGTGCTTTAGGTGCAGATCCTTGGGATTTAAGTAGTATTAATAATTTAATATCCTATGATGGCAAATTAGAGAGAATTTCAATTTCTAAAGAAGCAGCTAATAATATTCATCTGAATTCAAGAACTGATAATTTATCGGTAGCCTTAGTAAACAAGAAAAGTAGTAGTGATGTTCTTTTGATATATAAGGATGAAGATAACTATAAAGTAAATAAATATATTGAAACAAGACAAGTTGACGTAAGTTGTGAATATAGAGAAAAAGATGATTTTAAGAATTTAAAAATTAAATCTAATTAAATATTCATAGAGGGAGGCAGAATGGGAGTTAGAGGTAGTAATAAAGATAAAGTAATAGAGATATTAATTAGCTATGTTAGACATTATAGAGTTAGAGGAAATATGACTCAAAGAGATGTTGGTAAATTTATAGGAATTACTGAGCAAAGATTCGCTTCTATTGAGAAAAATAAGCATAAAACCAACATTTTAAAGTGTATTAAGATAGCTGAGTGCTTAGGAACAAAGGTAGATAATTTATATAAGGTAGTTAGAGTAAATGAGAAACAATTTAATAAGATTAAGAGTTTTGATTTAGCTGGAGATTATTCAGAAGAATTGAAAGAAGCATTTGAAACTATTGATAAATGTGAGCTTGGTGATATAAATATACCAAAGGAAGAATTGGACAAACTATACGGAATAGTTAAAGAAAAGAGTATATTAAGGTATGGGAATGTAATTGAATCAGCTCAATGGGAGAAACTTAAAGGCAGTATATGATACTAAATAGTATAATTAAATAAAAAATTCAATGATAATAAAGAATCGGGAATTAACTCAAATCACTATATTTTTATGATTTGGGTTAATTTTTTATATTGTGAAATATTAAACATAATTAATTGAAGTATATTTGAAGGTTATGTTAATATTAAAATTGTTCGTTAAGGATAAATTAAAAGTTGTTTTTAGATAGGAAGGTATTGTATGCATAATATTAATAATAAATTAAAACTAAGTTATTCACCAATGACAATATATGAATTTGAAAATTTTAAAGAAGATGAAGATATACGACAATATTTAAATTCAACAACTATATATGTAATTACAAAAAGAAAATTACCTGTTATGAATTTAATTGAGGCTAATCCCACAGGATTTACTATAGAAGTATTTATGGAAGGTTTTGGTGAAACTATCAAAATTACTATGGAAAGTAAAGAAAATGTAGAGTTGCTTAGTGGATTATCAGCATTTAGAATTGGTAG
>JBOFVP010000336.1:0-9513 GCA_051653165.1 Clostridium sp. | reverse complement strand
AAAATCAAGAAACAGGACATCCCCCTTTTAAGGTAATTAAAAATGAGTACAACAAATAAGCTATTAAAATAGAAAATTTTTAATAGCACCTAAAATTTTATAGGTTTGATAATAAGGATTATGACATAGGCTCATAGTCATTATTATCTCTTAAAATAGCAAAAACAATATGTGTTAATTTATGTTATACAGCACCAACGGCAGTGAGGTGGTGTTTACCTTCAGAACGCTTCTTTAAATAATAATCATTAAGTGGACTTTCATGCAAGGTACAGGTTGAAGCAGATAGAAATAAAGCTCTTCTAAGGTATGGAGAACCACGCTTTGACATTTTGTTATTATTAGCTAAAAATTGACCTGATTGCTTAACTGTTGGATCAATTTCAGCGTAAGCGACTAATGCTTTAGCACTTTTAAACCTAGTTATATCCCCAATTTCACTAAGTATAATAGCAGCAGTAACTTTACCTATACCAGGAATAGATTCAAGGTGACACTCAAATTGGTTATAGTAAATTTCAATTTCAGAATCTAATTCCTTAATTTGTTCCTCAATAAATAAAACTTGAGTAATTAATTGCTTAAGTTGAAACTTGAAAGCATCTTGAGCAGCTTCTTGTATTTTTCCCGCTTTGGCAAAGCCAAGTTGTCCACGACTATGCTCTTTAAGAAATTCAGCTAATTTACTTGTATCAAGTTCAAGAATTTCTTCAGGAGTTTCTAGGTAATCAGCACTAGCACCTTTAGGAGTCAGTAAAATAAGGTTGAAAGCGATGTGTAGGTTGATAAGGTAGGAAAACCTAGGTTCAATAATTCCACTTAAAAGTTAATGGAATTCAGAACATATAATATGTAGTAGAAAATCATTAAAAAATAAAAAGAATTGAAAAGATGAAACATATAAATAATAATAAATACTGCATTATAGGTTAAAAGAAAGCACGACACGTGTCGCACTTTCTTATTATCAAGTGATTCTTAGCACCAAGTGGATTTGGTTAAATTTAACATTAAACCATCTGATGCTTAGAAGAACTTATCTAAGCACTGGTAGCGATGAGATAAATTAATATTTAAATATCATCCAACTTAAAGTCCTTAAGCTCCTCAATAGAAAGAGGCTTACTATAATAATATCCCTGAATGTAAAGAGAGTCAGAAGAATACTGCTTAATTAACTCACATTGCCACTCCTCCTCAACACCCTCAACAACAACAGAAATATTCATTTCTGTAGATAAATCATTAACAACATTCATTAACGACTTAACAACAACAGAAGTAGAAATGTTATCAATGAAATATTTATCTAACTTAAGTATATGAAAATCAAAATAATCTAACAAGGAAATATTAGAATAATCAACACCGAAATCATCAATAGCAATATTAAAACCTGCATTAACTAATATAGAAATATGTTCTTTAATACACTGCTTTTCTCCTAAACCAATATTCTCAGTAATCTCTAAGCAAAGAGTGGCTCCTTTTGTAAATAACTCATCACACTCTTTTATAATATTCTCAATAAATACTCTATTTTCTATTTCTTGAAGAGAAACATTAATTGAAACATAAATATTTTTATCATTAAGTTGCAATTTCATAATATCATCATAACAAGCATTAATTTTTTCTATCTCCCATAATGCCAGTTCACCAACTAATCCAACACTACAAAGCTTTGGTAGGAATAGATTTGGTGGAATTATTTTATCCCCATCCTTTAACCTAATTAATGCCTCAAGCCCCACAAGCTTATTTGTCTTAGGATTAATAATTGGCTGATAAACCAAGAAAAAGTTATCCATAGCCATATAGTTCCTAAACCTTTTTCTACAGCTATTATTAATAAGCATAGGTAAAATATTTAGTTTAACTATTGTAATAATAATAATAATTAGCAAAATAAAATAAATAATATTTAATGAAAATATTTGCTTGTGTTTTGATTCCATCTCTAATATAGTTTGCTCTTCATCTATGTAGTTATATGACATCTTAAGCTGTAAGCTTTTTTCAAACTTAATAACTGCATTTTGTTTATAAAGAGCATCTTTAAGCTTAATTTCATCATTTAATATTGAATTTATAGCAATTAATTGTTTAATGGAATAAGTATAATCAACAAGTTCAACCCCTCTATATTTAAATTTGATTATATCCTCAAAAATTGTTCTAGCATCTTCAAAGTTTTTTTCTTTTATGTATAATTCCCCAAGCGCAATTAGGTAGTCAACATATGTATTTGGGTATGAATAGGAATAGGTTGAATAAAAATCACTTGGTATATTACTTAAAATTTCTCGACCTTCTTCGATTTTATTTTGTTGTATATATATAATAGCTAAGTTAAGTTGTTTAATTATATTTATTTCATTTCGTTTATTATCAGGTAAATTAGATAAATGAGAATCAATTAAAGTCAATGACTTTAGAGCCTCCTCATAATCAAATAAAATAATTTGATTTTGAACTAAGTTAATGCATTTATATATTTCTAAATCAGCTCTTTTTATGGGATCAAGAATCTTTGTTGAATCAATATTTTGTAAAATAGCAATAGCATCAGTAGAATCGTTAAGGTTTTTTGATATTACAGACAAATCTACTAAGGTTTTTCCTTTATAATAGTATAAATCCTCAGAGTTACATAAATCTAAAATCTTTATCACATATTCAATTCCTTTAAGATAATCTCCATTAATTACAGAGGTAGCTAAAATTTTTCTATAGAAGAAAATCTTAGCTTCATTTGATAAATTATAATTATTTATAATTGATATTATGTATTTATTTAATAAAGGCATTCTATCAGGTATTTGACGAATAGATGCAAGAATATTCCAAACTAAATTATAGTGTTCATTATAATCAGTTTCTTTAAATAACTTAGATACGTTATTTATATGAATTAATGCATTTGAATAATCATCCTCGTCTAAAAGGATATTGATTAAAAGTTTATGACTATATAGCTTAATTTTATGTGGTGTGAATACATCAATTTTATTTATTGCAGTTTGTAAATGACTCTTACTAGATTCAGTTTCTCCACTAGCAAGAGAAATATATCCATTAATAAAGCTTTTTGAGCTAGTATGGTTACTTAGCTTTTGTGCATGTTTATATAACTGTTTATTTTCAACTTCTAATAAAGTTGGGTTTTCTAGATTAATATTATCTATCTTTTTAGATATGATAAATTCATTAATAGTATCATTTAAATATATATTTATCCCTGTATATGTAAATAGTATAATGAATATCGTAATTAAATTTAATAATATTTTCTTTTTCATATGTATGTTAACTTACTCCCCCTTCATAAATTTATTTAAAATAAGTGCTAAATTAGTATACTATTTTAGAACAAATAATACAACTGTAAGAGATAGGAACTAAGAATTATGGATGAAATTAATATATTTTCATTAATTTAGAGAGGAACTAAGAGTTTCTTTAAATTAAAATTAAAGAAATCCTCTAGTACTTCATCCATCACAATCTACTATTACATTTTACCTTTAAATTTCTCAGATCTCTACCGAGGTAAGCACTACTACGCCCCTAGATAAGTTCTTCTAAGCATCACATGGTGTAATGGTAAATTTCACAAACTACATCTGATGCTAAGAATCATTTTATAGGCTAAATCTCAAAAATAATTGTAACTCTCTCTCTAATATAAACCTCATTAATAGCTTTACTTAAAAAATAATGACCATCACGAAAAACATCTACTCTATCATTAAGAACCTCCCCATCGTATTTTATAGAAGATATATTGGCATGTTTAACACCTAATGACTTAATAATAATAGCACCCTTACGTTTGCCATCAACAATTGCATTAGCAAGAGCTTCCTCTCTAAGTTTTTCATAATTAGATAAAGTAAATTCAATAGAAATGCTAGGATTGTGACCGCTCTTAATTAAAAGTTCAACAGCTTGATTAATATTAATTTCCTCAAGATTTATGTTTAAAGTAATAGAATGAGTAATTTTATAATTAATAACTCCTAAAGGATTATTGTACTCATCTAAAGAATTACAAGTTTCAATCTTAAAGTCAGTTGTAATAAACCTATCCTTAGTAATATTTAAAGCTATAAATTTATCTATAATACTAAAAATAGCAGAGTTAACTAAATTAACACCCTCTTCATAAATTGGATGCTCCTTAACAATTTCAAAATATAATAAAATAGAAGTAGGTTTAGAAGACACAACTCCCTCACCTCTTACTTTAATTGATCTCATAAAATCATTCCTAAAAATTATTCCATAATATATGTATGAATATTTAAAGTAAATATATTCTAATAATTTAAAGACAAATAGAAATATATGTGAATTACACAAAAAATAGTAGAAGTGAATATAATAGTATATATTAATAGAAAGGAGTGATATAATGACACCTTTTAATTGTAGTTCTTTTGCATATCTTTTTGGAAGTAGTATATACCAACTAGATTTAGCAACAGGACAGGGAACATCAATTGCAACTATTACCCCAGCAAATAGCTTTAATGCTGTAGGATTTTATCTTGCTGATGGGTATATGTATGGATATGATATAACAACAAATCAAATAGCAAAGCTTGGAAAAGATGGAGACCTTCAAGATTTATTTTCAGTGACAAATTTACCAGCTCAGGCATATAACATTGCAGATATAGATGATAATGGATACTACTATTTTTCAATAGGAGCATCTACAACAATGTATGTTGTAGACTTAAATCCATTAAGACCAGCAACCTATGGGAAATTAGTAGATGCTAATACCAAAGCACTATCTACAACAGGTACAACAATGACAGGAAGTATGGGCGGAGCAGTTATTGGAACAGGAGACTGGGCTTTTAGTCCAATTGATGGCCAACTTTACTATGTAAAAAATAGTGATGGAATAGTTAGAAAGGTTAATCCACTAACAGGAGTAATAACACAATTAACAACCTCCTCTCCAACTACAGGAGTATATGGAGGTGTATTTTTTGGACCAGATGGGGCAATGTATGCCTATGATTCAAGTTCAGGAAATGTATTTAAATATGCTATCTCAGGAACAAATGCAACAAAATCTACCTTTTCAAGTCCAGGGACAGGAGTAAGCTTTGGAGATGGAGCAAGATGTAAATATGCTCCAATATATTTTGCAACAATAGAAGACCCACCAGTAAAAACAGCATCACCCTATAAGAATGTAGGAGAAACAATTACTTATACAATTGTTGTAAATAACATTGGTAATATTGATGCTGATTTGGTGAATTTGATAGATACCCTTCCAGTAGGAACTACCTTTATAAATAACTCATTAACATTAGATGGCATAGCAAAAAATGGGAATCCAAATCCTCCAAGTGGTATTGGTATTGGAACTTTGTCTGTTGGTGTTCATACAATAACATTTTTAGCAACAGCTATATCAATTCCAACACCAAACCCTACAGTAAATAATGGATCCTTCACATACAATTACACAGATACTTCAACATCAATATTATATAATGGTACTGCTAATTCAACATCTGCAAGCACTACCATTGTAGATTTAACAATTACAAGTGTAAAGACTGTAGATATAGTTAATGCAATGGTAAATGATATACTTACCTATACAATAGTTTTTACAGGAACAGGTAATGTAACAACATCAAATCTTACATTTATAGATACTATTCCAAATGGTACACAATATGTGGCAGGCTCTTTAAAGCAAGATGGAGCAAATATTTCAGGAACGCCAAACCCTCCAGGAGTAACGTTAACAAATCAAATAAGTGGAGGAGAGGTTTCAACAGTAACATTTCAAGTAAAGGTTGTTAGTATTCCAACCCCAAATCCTATCCCGAATATTCAAACCCTTGGATATAGTTATACATCAGATCCAACCACTTCAACAGTAAAGAGTAAATCTGAATCCTCTAATACTGTTCTAACAGCTGTAAATGACCCATTAATGAGTAGTTCTAAAAGCTTAAATAAAGATTTTGCACAATTAGGGGATACAATAACCTATACAATAGTTTTAACTAATGCAGGTTCAGTTAGCTCAGACAATGTTATCTTAAGAGATACAATTCCAAACTTCACAACCTTTGTAACAGATAGTTTAAAGATTAATGGAGCAGTACAAACAGGAGTAATAGTAGATGAAAATGGAGTAAGTATTCCAACAATAAATGCAAGCACAACAACTACTATAACCTTTGATGTGGTTATAACCACTCTACCAAATCCAAATCCAATTATAAACAATGCTAATATAACTTATAGTTATACAGCAATAACAACAATACCAAATGGAGCAAGTGGCGTACTAAATACAAATAGCGTTACTACAACAGTAACTCAAGCTATAATGTCAATAAGCAAGGATGTAGATTTTGAATATGCAAAACTAGGAGATACAATAACCTATACAATTGAAATTAATAATACAGGAAATGTAGCAGGTACTGTAAGGGTAATAGATACAATACCATTAGAAACAACCTTTGTTGCAAATTCATTACAATTAAATGGGGCTACACAAGGGGGAGCTACTATACTACCTCCAACAGGCTTTAATGTAGGAACAATAAATAGCAATGGCATAGCAACAATAACATTTAAGGTTGTTGTATTAACACTTCCAACAAGTAGTATTATCTATAATGATGGATTTTTATCATACAATTATACAGAGTATCCAACCATACCAAATGGAAGGAATAAAAATGAAATCAGTAACATTGTACAAACTACAATAATATCAGCTTCAGTAATTTTAAGTAAAAGTGTAGATCATACCTATTCAACCTGTGGAAGCACTATATCTTATACTGTGGAAGCAATTAATACAGGAAATGAAGTAATAAGGGATGCTGTATTTATCGATACTCTTCCTTTAAATTTACAGTTTATAACTAATTCTGTGTTTGTTAATGGAGCTAATGTTATTGGTGCAAATCCTGAGGTAGGAGTAAATGTTGGTAATATTAATAATGGGGAAATTGTTACAATAACTTTTATTACACAAGTACTATGTATATAGTATAAGGAGGAGAGTTAAATGGCAAATCTACTACATGGTGCAGCTAATAGTCCAGGACCCTATGGTGCAGCTGTTGGGTGGGTTAATTTTCAAGAGGTACCAGCATTAAGTCCAGGACAAAGCTATAATTTAACAGCAACAGAGCCAGGAGTTGGAACACTAAGTTTCACCTTAGTATCTAGAGGGCCAATTGCACAAACTCAAACAACAGGTCCAGGAAAAATAGGATCGGCATATTTTGGTTTGGCAGGAAATGTAGGTATGGGATCAACTAAAGATAATAGTAATACAATCACAATTGAAATAAATAATATAAGCTTTAGAGACTTAAGCAATAATCCAATTCCAAACTTTAAAGTTTTAATGATGGATAATGAAACAACTGTTGAAGGAGAGTTTTGGCAAATACAAACAAATGGTGGAGGATGGACATATGAGGGAATAGTCCCAATTGGAGGTACTATGGGGGTAGACCCTGCAGTATCAGGAGTTGGGACACAAACCTATAAACAAACAGGGGTATCAGGTGGTGGAGGAAATACATCACCTATTATGTCCTCCCTAGTTCCAAGTCAAATTATATTTAGTAGTCAAAATAATGCAACTCAAATATTTACCTTTGGGGTATATGTTCCAGCAAATGAATCCATAGAAAAGGCTGTAGATAAGACATTTACTAATTTTGGAGACACCATAACTTATACAATAACTATAAAGAATCCTTCATTTATTCCTTTAACTGGAGTAGTCTTAATTGATTCAATTCCAAATGGGACAACCTATCTAGCAAATTCTCTAACAGTTGATAGTGTACCTAATTCAGGAGATATTCAAACAGGTATAAGCATATCTACAATACCTCAATTAACTAATGTAGTTGTAAAGTTTAGTGTTGTGGTAAGTGACTCTATAACTCAAACTACAATCCCAAATAAGGCTACAATGAACTACAATTCAGGTGGCTCTAAATCTAAAACAAGTAATACAGTTAATACTTTTATTTTTCAACCAAGGGTTTCAGTTTTAAAAGAAAATAACACAGAAGCTGCAAGACCAGGGGACACTATAACCTATACACTTATTGTTACAAATACAGGAACAACACCAATAAATAATACTGTTATAACAGATACAATTCCAGTAGGAACAGCATTTTTGCAAGGTTCACTTATTGTGGATGGAGTGAGTATTCCAAATGGAACAATAGCACCAACCACTGGGGTTAATATTGGTACTGTGGGGGTTAATGGGGTTAGAACTATTAATTTTTCTGTTACTGTTGTTTCTCTTCCACCTGGGGATATTGTTGTAAATTATTTTGATACAAATTACACCTATATTTCAATTCCAAATGGAAGACCAGTTTTAGGGGAGTTAATTAGTAATACAACAACTGTTCCAATTAGATATATTGATTTAAATAAAATAGTTAAGGGAGTAGACAAACTTGTAATAAGAAGAGGGGAGACAATCACTTATACAATAACAATTCCAAACAATGGGAATATACCTGTGTTTAATAGTATTTTACTTGATACTGCACCAAATGGAACTGTTTATCTTAATAATACTTTATTAGTTAATGGAGTTCCTTCAAATAGTCCAATTTCTTCGATTTTTATTGGTACTATTCCTGCCTTTGGAGTTTCAACCGTAAGTTTTCAGGTTATTGGTATATAGCATTTAATGTGGAATATCTAAATTAGTATTCCACTTTTTGTGCAGTCTAGAATATATTGATATATAGCAATATTTTAAGGACTATTATGGGTAATAATTTTTATAATTGGGACTGTTATAAAACTGGTGGAAGTGAGGAGAATCCTAATAATTGTAGATTTTTTGATAGTGATATTTTAGGTGGGTTTCAAGATATTAATCCAGAACTTTTTCTAACTATGGCTAATTTAATGGGGATTGTTATGGCTGATAATATGCCATTTAATGTTCAAAATGCTGTTGGAAATTGGCTTTCTTTACTTGGTCAAACTATTTTAACATATAATGCACAACAACAATATTTTCAAACAGGCCCTGGAAGATATTATAATCCTAAGAATAGGAATGTAGGGAATCCATTTTGTCCTAGTTCTGGAGGAAGTGGAAGTAGCGATTCATCTAATGATGGTGAATTATTGAAGAGGATTAAAGAACTAGAGAGGGAGATTGATAAGTTAAAGAAGGAATATGGAGAAAAGTGTTAAAGTACTATATTACGTTTATTATATAACATATTGAAGTAAACTGAATAATTTATTATAATTATGCTAAGACTTAAACTAAATATGAAAAAGGTTTAAGGGGAATATTAATGAGCAAAACATTAAAAGAATTAAATTTAGAAGATGACTTTTTATTTGCAAAGGTTATGACAGATAAGGATGTTTGTAGGGAATTATTAGAAAAGCTATTGAATATTAAGATAAAGAAGGTAACAGTACCAGAAGACCAAAAAACAATTA
>JBOFVP010000335.1:0-3577 GCA_051653165.1 Clostridium sp. | reverse complement strand
CATTCCATGGTCATCTAAGTCATTTTTTATATAAACAAGATGATATATATCTTTATTTTTTTGAATACTTATAACTTTTAAAGTTTTTAAATCTAACATTTATTTTGTCTCCTTTCTAAGCTACTATTTTATTAAGTATTTTTATATCTCTAAGTTTTCTATATCAATTGAATCTAAAATTTCTTTCAATGCTATTAATTCATCTTTAGATAAAGTTATTCCTTTTCCCATTTTCTCATGATCTTCATCCCAATCACGAATATCTATCTTTGGTTTTCTAGAATTCCAAGAAATTAGATTAACTTCTTTTTTCCATCCTTTAGCTCCTTCTCCAATTGTTCCTAAGTTTTCGATAATTTCAAATTTTATTTCTACCATTTGTCTCACCCCTATATTAAGATTCTATTTTTTTTATTAAAATAGTTTTAATTAAGCTACATTAATAATTTTAAATGTTTAAATATATCAATTAGTATTATTTTATGAATCATTTATAAAATCGATGCAAATATAACTTATCATTTCCGACATGTCGGAAATGATTATACATTTCTTAGCTTCAATTCAATTCTTCTTTTCTCTTGTAATAAATCATTCTCTTCTTTTTTTATCTCTTCCAATCTATTAAGAATAATACTCAACTTATATTCTAAAGAATTATTTACTACAATTGCTTCTTCAATCTCTTCTGTAACTTCTTTTAACTCTTTTATTTTATTTGATGGATTTTCTGAATTCATAACCTCTATAGCTTTTTCTGATGGCAATTTTTTTATTTCCCTCATAGCTCTAACTGGTAATTCAAATATTTTTTTATTATTATGTTCTAAATAAATATTATATCTATCTAAAGTTTCATAAACAAAACTCTTACCAAATCCAATACCTTCAACCCATTTTAAAAATTTCCCCTTTGTATTATCTTTACTACTTAACAATTTTTGAGCTTCATAAAATACTTCAGCTAAATTTAGTAAATGTTCACTTATCCTCTTTGAATTCTCTAAAGCTACTTTCTCAAATTCTATAAGTTTTTGTTCTTCCTCTTTTGAAACTTCTAGTTCTTTATAATCAATTAGTGAGATATAATTTTTTTTTGTTACAACACCTTCATACTTTGCTTCGTCAAATTTCTTTCTACTAAACAGATTATTTTTAGTCAATATTTATCCCCTCTCTTTCAAGTATTTCCAAACATAAGTTCTTATAATCCTCTGCACCTAAGCTACTAGACTTATAATCAAATATATTTAATCCTGCTGCAACTGACTCTACTAATGCCACATTATTTCTTATAACTGTATTCATCATATTATTTTTATATAAATTTAAAATTTCATCTTGAACATCTTCAGACATTCTTGTTCTTGAATCATGTCTAGTTATAAACACTCCGCCAACTTCTAAATCTTCATTTAGTCCATCTTTTATTTGTTTTATAGCATCCATTAATATAGAAACACCCTTTACTTCGAAAAATCCACTTCCTAATGGTATATAAACTCTATCTGCTGCTGCCAAAGCATTTAACGTCAACAATGATAAACTTGGAGAAGTATCTATGATACAAATATCGTATTCATTTTCTAAATTTCTCAGTGCTTTTTTTAAAAGTTGCTCTCTTCCTATTGTTGAAGAAAAATCCAAATTTGCCTTCTCTAACATACAATCAGCAGGTAAAATATCTACATTTTTATAAATATTTTTTACTATATAATTTCTAGCATCTCTTTCTTTCATCGCATCAAATGCTGTAAAATCAATTAAATTAATATCATAACATTCTGTTAGATTTCCTTGCGAATCCATATCTATAGCTAAAACTTTCAAACCATTTTTTGCAAAATATGAAATTATATTAAAAGCTGATGTTGTTTTTGCAACTCCACCTTTATTATTTGCTATTACAATCTTTTTCATTTTCTCCTCCCTTTATACACTATGTTCTTATTTATAAGATTTTTATTTTATTACACCTAAAACTTTTAATATATATTGTTTTTCTGCTGCTTTAAAAAATTTTTCATGCATAGGAATCATTGTTTTTATATCGACATCGCTCATATACATCTCTCTAGCTTGATGTAAAATCATTTCTTTTACATTTTCTGGCATCTCTAAATAAGCTGAAAATAATGGATTTTCTTCTATTTTTCTCACTTCTTTTTTTAAATCTAATTCTTCTTTTATAATTATAGCATCTTCTATTTCAGGTACAACTTTTATTTTTATTTTTTGTTCTTGTATTCCTTTTTCTAGAATTTTTATTAAATACGCAAAATTAGAGATATTTTTCTTAGTATTTTTATACAAATAAACCATTCCTTTTTTTAACTGTTCCTCATCATACATCTCAGTTAATTTATATATATTTTTATCTGTTAAAATTTCAGTTAGGAATCTATTCAATTTTGCTTTTTTAAAAATATTATTTAAATTTTCTTTTATTTCAATCTCTAGATCATCTTTTTCTAAAATAGTATTTTTTCTAATTTCCCAACTAAACTTTAAATGTGTTACTTTTCTTCCTGTTTTTATTTTTTCTAATTCAAGATTATTAAAAAACTCTGGTAATTCAGTCATTATAGGTTTTAAAACTTTTTTATTAAAATTATTTGTATCATATGTTGCTGGAACTCCTAAATATTCCTTTAATTCTTCTAACGTAAATTCTTTATACCTAACACTTTCCCATTGCTTTAGTAATTTAAACATATTTTTTGAATAAGAACTTCTTAAACTTACAAACTCCATTAAATCGAATTTGGTATAATTTCCTAATAAATCATTAAGCATATATAAAAATTCTTTTCCTATTCTTATTGTCACAAATTTCTTTTTTTCATTGACATAATATTTATCAAATAATACAAATCCACCAAAACCTTCATCATCAACATATTGAAAAGAGGTGGTTATTAACTTTGTATAAACTGATTTTAAAGATTTTAAGAATCTTGGCAAATTTTTATCTCCTAATGCTAATTGTTTTAGTTCTTGGAATGTTAAGTTTAATTCTTTTTCACCTTGATTTTTAACTTTAAAACAAATTGTAAAAAATAAATTTAATTCTTTTTCAGAAAATGTAGAAAAGTTTATTCTATTAATATCATTATGATATTTTACAGTTGGTTTCATTCTTCTCATCTCCAATTTTATTCATTTTGATTTTTTTATAAAAATATCCTAGCACATTTCTTAGTACTTGTAAATAAATCGGTACTATAATGTTAAAAATAAATTCACATTAGGTACTAAGTAAATTCACATTAGGTACTAAGTAAATTCACATTAGGTACTAAGTAAATTCACATTAGGTACTAAGTAAGCTCACATTAGGTACTAAATAATACTATTCTAACCTAATAAAATCAATGGCTAAATGAAGCCTAAATATTTAAATATTTAAAATAATAAAGTATTTATTAAACAAATATATAAAATAACTTTTATATAAATAATTCACATTAAGTACTAAGTTCTTATAATTTAACTTTTTATATAAATAATTAAATATATATTATAAACTGTATAATAATAAATCCTGAGATAAATAAATCTTGGGATTTTTTAATTT
>JBOFVP010000334.1:0-7960 GCA_051653165.1 Clostridium sp. | reverse complement strand
TTAGTAGAAGTTAACAGTGGATATTTTAAATTACTTGGATGTTATAAAAAGATAGAAAATGAGGTATAGAATATGGAGTTTTATGGACTTTTAGGAGAAAAACTATCCCATAGCCTTTCACCTAAGATTCACAATAAGCTATACTCAGAGCTTAATATTGAAGGTGCTTATAAGCTTTTAGAAGTAGAGCGTAGTGAACTTTATAAATTACCTGATGCTTTAAAAATATTAAAGATAAAAGGAATTAACGTTACAATTCCATACAAAGAGGATATAATGCAATACTTAGATGAGATTTCAAAGGAAGCATTAGAAATTGGTGCTGTAAATACAGTATTAATTAAAGATGGAAAACTACATGGATATAATACAGATTACTATGGATTTGGTGCAATGTTAGAAGAAAATAATATTGATGTAGCTAATAAAGAAGTGGTTGTTTTAGGTTCAGGTGGTGCTTCAAAAGCTGTGATATCATATTTAATTAACAATAATGCATTATCAATTAAAATTGTAACAAGAAAAATTGGGGATAACGTTAAAAGTTTTTCACCTAAGATTAAGTTCCTAACTTATGAGGATTGGGATGAAATGTATGGACAAGTATTAATTAATACAACTCCAGTTGGAATGTATCCAAAGGTTGATGAATGCCCATTAGAAGCTAAGGAAATTGGTAACTTTGAAGATATAGTTGATTTAATCTATAACCCAAAAGAGACTAAATTAATGAAAAAAGGTAAAGATTTAGGTAAGAATGTATGTGGGGGCTTAGGTATGCTTGTAAATCAGGCTATAAAGGCTGAGGAAATATGGCTTGATACTATAATATCAAAGGAGATTAGCAATAATATTTATAGTGAAATAAATAAAGAATTTCAATAGGTGAGTTATGAGTAAGTGTGAGATAGTATCATTAATAGGTATGCCAGGTTGTGGTAAAACAACTATAGGAAGAGTGTTAGCGCTAGAGTTAAATTATAGATTTTTTGACATGGATAATGTAATAGAAGAAATGGCTAATAGGACAATTGCAGAACTATTTGAAGAGGGAGAAAGTGTTTTTAGAGAGTGGGAAGAAAAGGCTTGTGAAGAGTTAATGAAGAAAAAGAGAGCTGTAATTTCTACTGGTGGTGGGGTTGTAAAAATTCCTGAAAACAGAAAAAAACTTAGTGAAAATTCTTATGTAGTATATATTAATAGACCCATTGAAAAGATTATTGGTGATGTTGATGTAGCTTCTAGACCTTTATTAAAGGATGGGAAAGATAGGTTATATAAGCTTTACGAGGAGAGATATAAATTATATCAAGAAACAAGTGATGAAGAGATATTAAATGTAGGATATATTAGAGAAACAATAGATAACATAGAAAGAATTTTAAAGGGAAAGATTAGGGAGTAGTTACTATGAAGATAATGGTAATAAATGGACCTAACTTAAATATGTTAGGTGTAAGAGAAAAAAATATATATGGAAACAAGAACTTCACAGATATAATTAATTATATTAATGAAGAGGGAATAAAACTTGGAGTGGAGTTGGATTTCTATCAAAGTAATATAGAAGGTGAATTAATAAATTGTATTCACAAATGTTATTTTGAAAAATATGATGGTATCATAATAAATCCTGGTGCTTACACACATTATAGCTATGCTATACATGATGCAATAAAGAGTGTAAGTATTGATACTGTTGAAGTTCACTTATCTAATATTCATAGTAGAGAAGAATTTAGAAAAATTTCAGTAACGGCTCCAGCATGTATAGGTCAAATATCTGGTTTTGGATATAAGGGATATATTTTGGCAATACAGGCTTTATTGAATAAATAGTTTTAGAATTGTAGTATAGTAGGAAAGAGAAAATTGCTCAAATTAGTTTTTAGGGCTATAATGTTAAAGATATTAGGGATTTAAGTTTAAAATTAAAATAGATTAGTTTTGTAGTTTAGGAGGATATGAAAATGATAGTTATAATGGATCCAAGCTCAAAGGAGCATGAAATTAATAAGGTTATAAATGTAATAGAAAGTAAAGGGTTAGGTATTAATTTATCTAAGGGGGATACTTACTGTATAGTAGGAATAGTTGGAGATACAGGAACTTTAGATAGCGATAAGCTTTTAACCTATGATGGGGTTGATAGAGTAGTTAAGGTTAATCAACCGTTTAAAAAAGTAAATAGATTATTTAAGCCTGAGGACTCAATAATTGATATATGTGGTTCTTTGGTTGGAGGAAATAATCTTGGAGTTATGGCTGGACCATGTTCAGTTGAAAGTGAGGAACAAATCATACAAATAGCAAAGGATGTAAAGGCATCAGGTGCAAACTTCTTAAGAGGAGGAGCATTTAAGCCAAGAACATCACCTTACTCATTCCAAGGATTAGAACTTGAAGGATTAGAGCTATTAAAGCTTGCAAAAAAAGAAACAGGATTACCAATAGTTACAGAGCTTATGTCTACTGATTTCATTGATGATTTTGTTGAAAATGTTGATGTTATTCAAATTGGTGCAAGAAATATGCAAAACTTTGATCTTTTAAAACAATTAGGAAAAATCGATAAACCAATTTTACTAAAGAGAGGTTTATCTTCAACTATAGAGGAATGGTTAATGTCAGCAGAGTATATTATGGCTGGTGGAAATGAAAAAATCATTCTATGTGAAAGAGGAATAAGAACATTTGAAACTTATACAAGAAATACTTTGGATTTAAGTGCAATTCCAATTATTAAAAAATTATCTCATTTACCAGTTATAGTAGATCCAAGCCATGCAGCAGGATACTGGTACTTAGTTGAACCACTTGCAAAAGCTGCTATTATGGCAGGTGCAGATGGATTAATGATAGAGGTTCATAATGATCCACAAAATGCATTAAGTGATGGTCAACAATCAATTAAACCAGAAAACTTTAAGGTGTTAATGGACAAAATTAAGGTTATTGCTGAAATGGAAGGAAAGACTCTATAGGGTGATAATATGAGGATTGTTATTGTAGGACTTGGGGTAATCGGAGGGTCATTCGCTTTTGGTCTTAAAGAGGCAGGCTATGATGATGTTTATGGAATTGATATAAATGAAGAGAGTTTAAGGCTTGCAAAAGAAAAAGGTGTAATTAAAGATGGCTTTACAAATGGCAGTGACATTCTTAAGAGTAGTGACGTAATAATATTATCTATATATCCAAAGTTAGTTAAAGATTTTATAAGAAATAATGTGAATAACTTTAAGAATGGAGCAGTTATAACAGATGCAACTGGTATAAAGACTCCATTTATAAAAGAAATTCAAGAAATATTGCCAGAAGAAGTAGACTTTGTTTTTGGTCATCCAATGGCTGGGAGAGAAAAGAAGGGCTTTGAGTTTGCTACTAATGAAGTTTTTAAAGGAGCAAACTATATAATTACTCCAACAGAAAAAAATAAAGAAGAGAGTATAAAGTTAGTTGAAAATTTAGCAATAGCTTTAGGATTTAAAAAGGTTAAAAGAATTTCACCAGAATATCATGATGAAATGATAGGATTTACATCTCAATTACCTCATGCCCTTGCAGTTGCATTAATTAATAGTGATGAAGAGGGTAGAGATACAGGTAGTTTTATTGGAGATAGTTATAGAGATTTAACTCGTATAGCTAATATAAATGGGGATTTATGGAGTGAATTATTTCTGGGAAATAAAAAAAATCTAATACAAGCAATGGAGCAATTTGAAAGAGAATTTTTAAGAATAAAACAGGCTATATTATTGGATAATAAAGAAGAACTAATAGAAATTTTTAAAAAGTCCACTGAGAGAAGAGAGAAACTTTAGACAAGTTTTGAATTAATTTATAAAAAGATAAGCATACTAACATTGTAGAATTTATTAATAATAAAACAAGGATGGTAATTTTATGGAGAGAAGTAAAAAGACCTCTAGCAAAAAAGATGCAAGAAAATCCGATTATAAAATTGGTGATAATAAGCCTAAAAAGGATTTAGATTGGGAATTAATAAGATAGGAGATGTTAAGTATGGCTAAGAATGGAACTAGCAATCCTCTACAAAAAGGGGAAAGAAGACAAAAATTAAAGCAAAACCAAGATAATGTTGGAGATAAAAATAATGCCCAAGGAAAAGCTAAAGTTGGGTGGGAATAAATAAAAAAATCGTAGTCTTCCAAAATAATGTTTTGGAAGACTACTTTGTATATTAGTGAGTAGCTTTTTCTCTAAAATATGGAGAAAGCTACTTTTTATTATATTCAGAAATTAAATCATATATTGTTTTTGAAGTAGTATCATCTAGAGAGTAACCTAAAGCAGAAACAACTTTCTCAAGTTTTTCCTCAGAGTCAGTTTCTATTTCTATATAAGGAAAAGGACAAAATGCTTTATCATTAATATCTATTTCAACTAAAGAACCCATTAATTCATAGCTTTCTCTATATTTAGAGATAGATTGAACAAGTTGTAAGCCTAAAGAAGTAAATATTTTTTCAGACATTTCCTTATCTAAAACTATAGTTTCATTTTCTTCCATTTCTTTGAATCTACCTTGAGATAACATTTTTTTTGTAGTCATGTAGTAAACAGTATTATTGCTTAATCTATCATTAATAGTTCTAATTCTTGCATATCCCTTAGCATTTAATAATCTACCATCTTCAAAATCATATAAATCATTTATTTGATCTTCTTCTTTAACCTTAATACCACCTAATGATATAAGTTTATTTCTTATTTCATCAACGTTAATGTCAATTATTCTAGTTTCTAATTCTTTCATTAAATAAATCTCCTTAAAATATAATTATAAATACATTATATATATATATAATTATAATTTCTATATACAGATTTTAAGAAAGCTTATAGATTTAAGTTATATAAGTAGATTAAAGCTAATATATATGGGTAATATGAATAAATAATAAATAATGTTTGAATAAAAGTTCATCACTATTAAATGTATGTTAAAGATGGTCGTAACATATTGGATATTTAAAATAAAGGTAATACAATTTAAATGTAAGTTAAAATATAGTTAAGGGGAGAGTGCAGAGTTGAACGCATTTGAAGTTTTTACAGGTCTACTTGGTGGATTAGGATTATTTTTATATGGAATGAAGTTAATGGGGGATGGTTTAGAAAATGCAGCTGGAGATAAGCTTAAAGGAATATTAGAAAAGATAACAAGTAATAGAGTAATTGGAGTAATGGTTGGGGCAATAGTAACAGCTGTTATACAAAGTTCATCAGCTACTACTGTTATGGTTGTAAGTTTCGTTAATGCAGGATTAATGAGTTTAATTCAAGCTGCAGGAGTTATTATGGGAGCAAATATTGGTACAACCATAACAGCTCAAATGGTCTCATTTAAATTAGATACAATAGCACCTATTTTTATAGGAATAGGAGCAATTATACTTTTAGTTGCAAAGAAAAAAAAGGTAAGAGATATAGCAAGTATTGCATTAGGGTTTGGTATACTTTTCATGGGAATGGGAGTTATGTCAGGAGCTATGAAACCAATTGCTGAAGCTGAAGCATTTAAAAATTTCGTTGTTATTGTTGGAGATAACAGAATTTTAGGATTGTTAGCTGGACTTGCAATGACAGCAATTGTTCAAAGTTCATCTGCTACAACTGGGATTTTAGTAGCATTAGCTACTACAGGAGCAATTGGAATGGATGTTGCCTTACCAATTATATTCGGATGTAATATAGGAACTTGTGTTACTGCATTATTAGCATCACTTGGAGCGAATAAAACAGCAAAAAAAGCAGCTTTAATACATTTATTCTTTAATATTATAGGAACATTAATATTCCTTCCGTTTATGGACTTATTAATAAATATAGTGCAATCAACTGACTCAAATGTTGCAAGACAAGTTGCTAATGCACATACAATATTCAATGTAACTGCAACAATAATTTTATTACCTATGGCAAATGTGTTAGTAAAGTTAGCTAATAAATGTTTACCTGGTGAAGATGTAATAGAAAAGGATGGACCAATTTATTTAAGTAATAATCTTTTAGATAATCCAATGATTGCAACTACTGGTGTAAGTAAAGAAACAATAAGGATGGCAAATAAGGCTAAAGAGAATTTAGAACTTAGTATGAAGGCATTTGATACTAATGATGATAGTTTATTAAAAAAGATATATGACAACGAAAAAATTATTAATACATTAGAGAAGGAAATTACAGCTTATTTAGTAAAGTTATCAGAGCATGAGTTAACAGAAAATGATGGACATATTGTTGCATCAACATATCATATTATAAATGATATAGAAAGAATAGGAGATCATGCAGAAAATATAGCTGAATTAGCAGTTGAAAAAATTAATGGAAATGTCGTTATAGGAGAGGACGCTTCTATTGAAATTAAAAAGATATATGATAAGACATTAGAAGCATTAGCTATTGCAATTGAAAGCTATGAGAAAAATGACTTGAAATTAGTTAATACAGTTAATAAGTTAGAAGAAGAAATAGATATTTTAGAAAAAGAGTTAAGAGAAAGCAATATAGAGAGATTAAATAAAAAATTATGTAAGGCAAATTCAAGTGTTATATTTTTAGATATAATAGGCAATTTAGAAAGAATAGCTGACCATGCAACAAATATAGCTGAAGCAGTTAAATAAACCGAATAAAAATCCGTAGATATAAAAATATTTACGGATTTTTTCGTTTATTTGATAGTTTAAAAGTTTCTTCTCAAATTATGATATGAACAGTATAAATAAGTTGGATTTTAAAAATGCAAGATTAAAATAAAAGAACTTGCAAAAAAAGAGTTTTATATATTGATTTTACATTGAAAATGCAATATAATATAATTATAAAAATCAAAAGGGGGCAATAATATGAAAAAGTTTCCATCTTCAATGATGACACAGCATCCAGATAATGTCGAACAATATATATCCATACAACAAGAGCCAGAAGAGGCTATACAAGGATTATCTAAAATAGAAGACGGAGGGCTTGGAATTGATGAAGTAATGATAGACTTTGAAGGTAAATTGACTCCATATCATCAAACATCACAAGTTGCAATGGGATTAATAGCAAAGGGAATTATACCAGGAAAAGATATAAGAATTACTCCTAGAATTCCTAATTCAAATAAGGAATCAGTCTTTAGACAATTAATGAGTATAATGTCTATAGTAGAAACTAATGTTTCTGCATACAAATTAACTGGTGAACAAGCTATTAAGGAAGTAATAGTACCAATGGTTGAAACAGGGCAAGAAATTGCAGAGTTCCAAGATAGAGTAAACTCTGTAATAGATTTGGGGAATAAGAATTACCCTGTTAAATTTGAATCAGATAGTGTAAGAATAATTCCATTAGTGGAAGATGTACCTTCACTGGTAAACGTTGAAAATATATTAGATGAATTTTATCATATATCAGAAAAAAGAGGACATAAAATAGATTATCTTAGATTTATGATTGCACGATCGGATACAGCTATGTCTTATGGTTTAATATCAGGAGTGTTATCAGTTGTATTAGCTATAGATAATGCTTATAAATGGGGAAAAGAGCATGGTGTTGAAATAGCACCAATATTAGGGTGTGGATCACTTCCTTTTAGAGGACATTTCACATATGAAAATGTAGATAAGATATTAGAAACTTATGCTGGAGTTAAGACTTTTACATTCCAGTCAGCATTAAGATATGATCATGGAACAGATAAAACACAAAAAGCTGCTAAAGAGTTAAGCGAAAATATTGATAAGTATAAACACAGAGAATTTAATGAAGATGATATTCAACTAATGAAAGAATTTATAGGAATATTCTCAAAGCACTATTTAAAGACATTCTTGAAGGTAGTTAATACTGTAAGCTTTGTATCTGACTTCATTCCAAAGAATAGAGATAGATTAACTAAAGCTAAAACAGGATTAGAATATAATAGAGAAGTTGC
>JBOFVP010000333.1:0-2774 GCA_051653165.1 Clostridium sp. | reverse complement strand
CATCCACTTTATTAAAATTACACTAAAATATTTAAAAATTGATATTTAAAAAGGGATGACTTAAAAATAAATCATCCCTAAAAAATATAAAATATTACTCTTAATTTTTAGAGTTTACACAAAATTTGAAGAAGACTCGTTTTTTTTGTACTAAGAAAACTTTATTTTAGAGTTTATTTACTTTTCCAATAACCTACACCATTATTAGGTTTTATTTCTCCTCCTAACGTGCATTTCATTGAACTACAATCAAGCAATACTGCTCCTCCTTTTATTGTAAATGTTTTACTTGTATTTTCCCATTTTCCTGTTATAGATAGTGGACAAGGTGGATTAAATGGAAGGTTTTTACAACTACCAAAAGGTAATATATTTGTATTTGGTATATTATCTTTTTCAGTTGCTGTAAATTTTCCTTTCATTGATAAATTACTTTGGGAAGTCACTTTTAATGATGTTGGCGAAGTTCCACAACTACATTCTAATATAACACCATCTACTATTGGACTTGCTGTTGGTTCTAAAGGTTCACTTTTTTCTTTTTCTGACATCTTTCTTAAATAAAGAGTTAGCTCTTTCCCTGTTATTTGATTAAATGGGTTATATATAAACCCAATCTCATCCTTTAAATACTTATTATTTTCATCTACAATTCCAAGTAGCATTTCTGGATTTCCATTAGCATCCTCTTGTAGTTTTAAATATTTTTCTAATTTATTTTCATCTAAATTTCTAACTACTAAATCAATAAATGGGAAAATTAATATCTTATTTCTAACTTTATCTAATGATTCTATTATCCATTTTTTAGCTTCTCTTTCTGAAAGTTGAGGTTTATTCCTTTGGAATCCAACTTCTGAATCAAGATTCCAATCTAAACCTTTATTAGGATCGGATCTTTCAGCAATAACACTTTTTATACAATTACAAATATATTCTTCTCTTAAGTTTGATGTTAATATTCCATCTTTACTTAAAAAAGGGAAAAATAGATATTCTATTTGTGAAGAGCTATTATTTTTTCTTAATAATTTATTTTCTTTCGGACTTAGATATTTGCTTTCTAATTTTATATCATAACTATTTCCAATCTCTTCTAAATATGCTCCATAACTCTTATTACTATTATTCTTTAGATAATTTTGTATTTTTGATAATAATAATAGTTGCTCATTTATCATCATTCCCATAGTAATTATTCCAGAATTATCTGAAATAAAGAAATTCTGTCCTCTTCCTTGTAGTAGCTCTTTTCTTAAAAGAGATTTATTATTTTCTACATCTGGAAGTTCTTCAATTGATATTCCTTTTATTAGCCCTTCTTTATCAATTGTTCTACCAATTCTATTTTTAATTTTATTTTCAGGATAACCTTTCCTTTCTTTAGAATTAAGATAATCAACTTCTTTCCAAGCATATGTTTTAATATACTCTCTACCCAAAATAGTTTCTTCTTCAATTTGATAATATTTTTTCTTTCTAAAAACTTTATACGTCTCTTCTTTAACATTAAAAGTTATAAAATCAAAATCTTTATTAAAAATAACTATTTCCCCATTGAAAGCAACAATATTATAGCCATTTTCTTCTAATAAATTAAAAATAATATGCTCTCTTATTTTTACATTTAATTTTAAAGCAACAAAGCTATATTCTTTTCTAAATTCATTAAAAATATTACTAAGATTATCTTTTAGTTTTATATCTAATGGAAATAGTGCTTCTAATTTTTCGTTATCTATTTCTCCTAGGATAAGATTTTTATTATGGTTTTCTAGTCCATATTCAATGATTATGTCTTCTCGTTCTGCTAAATTATCATTGTTTATTAGAGTAGTTTTTTTAGGTGGGTTTTTAATTATCTTCATTTCTAGTAGCTTTTGATATATATTTTCAATTTTTTCATTTTTATCTTTAAGTTTCAAGTTTTCTTGCCCTGTACTATATAAAGAATACATCCACCAAATAGGTAAAGCTAATGGAGATTTTTTTAATACGATTCCAAATAAAGTTGTTGCTATTCCAAATAGTTGTTCAAAAGTAAAAGTAGATTGATTATAGTCAAAGCTTGATAAATACCCTATATCTTTTGGTGTAAAATTAGCAATTAATGATATTAAAGAAGGGTCTTCTATATAGAATCCTTTCGAATCATAATTTGCGATATAAAGGGTTAAAACGTTTGCTAAAACACCAGCATTTCCTGTTCCTGTAAAAGTTATTGTATTTTCAGTATTAGATAAAATATTTCCAATAGCTTTTAAGATTGTAAAGAGATATTTGGGTAGTATTCCTTCTCTAATTTCTCCAATAGAAGAAAGTTTTTCATGATTATATATACTAACGACATATATATTTGTATCTTTTTTTCTTAATACTATAAACTTCAAAACATCATCATCTAATGATAAAACTTCTTCTAGACTTTCAGTATGATTAGCTTTTATTTTTATATCATATGTTGTTTCTAAAGCGGTGTTAATCACATATTCCATTTCTTTTTTTAAAGGAGCTGTCTCTTTTGGAGAGAATCCAATAAAAAACGAAATAAAATCAACCATACCATCTTTTGCTCCTGTTTTTTTAACTAGGTTTGAAGCAACACTTGATAATGCACCATCATTAAGTAATTTTATAGGAGTTGCTCCTAATTGTATATTAGAAAGACCTACATATGTATATTTAACAACTGAAAAAACTAATTGTCTTGTTTTCTCATTTTCAATATCTCCTCTAGAAGGAAATTCTTTAAATTTATATTCTTGTGTTTCTCC
>JBOFVP010000332.1:0-1235 GCA_051653165.1 Clostridium sp. | reverse complement strand
ACCTGTAGTAATAGCTCCTAACTCATTTGCAATAATATCTACGCTTTCTTCGTTGAAATATATCAAAATGTCAAAATCGCTACTATGATTAGATAATCCTACTACACCTAAGTTTTCTAATTTAGTTATTAACTGTTCTGAATTTCCTCTACTTGGTCTATAGTATGCTAAAGTATTTTTATCATATCTACAAATTTGTGCTTCCTTACTACAAGCAATATACAAATCATCTTGAATTGGTTCTAGGTTAGATTGATTAAATTCGCAAACTACCCTATATTTGCCTATGTATTTATTCATTTTTTTGCCTCCTGTTTTTAATTTATTTACTAATAGCGTTTATTTGCACTTTAAAGGCTATTTAATACGCTTAATATTTTAGATGAGTATTTACCCTACTTGCATTGCAACTCTTTAAATAGACCTGTTTTTGTGCATTTTAACCCTATGCTAGATATATAGTTATATATTCATATAATCCCTCCTCCTTTTAACTTGTCTTAATTATACAACATGTGGAAATATTAGTCAATAACTTTAATTAATTTATTAAAAATAATTTTGCATATAAAAAATCAAGGAAAGATGCTTTCCCTTGATTCAATTATTTATATAATTTGCTTGGGTCGTATTCTGAGTGTCCTAATGCCATCTCTTCAAGTGCTTCAAAATCATATTGCCTTGGAGTAAAATTATGAAATGATGTTTGTTTAGGTTTTTGTATTTTATTCTGTATAACCAATTTGGGACTAACCCAATTCTTTTTTAAAGCAACTATTAGACAACTTATATAATTATCTATTTTATTATTCTTAGAATAGTTTAAAACATTATTCCACTGTTCTTTTATATAATCCATAGCACCCAAATTGGTTATATTATTTTCTGCTAATCCGTCAATAGCTGCTTGACATATATCATCTGTTTCTTGGCCAGTAATCTCAAGTCCAAGAATTGCCTTTAATGTTGAGTATAGATTACTATTTGTTGATAATTGATGTTCATTTAATGAAATTTGTTGTGTAACCAATTTGGGACTATCTATTGTGACATTTCTAGGTGTAATTGTGAAATTTAATCCTACAACACTTCTCCCTTTTTTATTTTCTGTGAACTCTATATGAATATCTGAGTTTGTGTTTATCCATTCCTTTGCAGGGTTTAATATCTTTTGCTTTAAGTTTCCGTATTTAGGATATTCTCCATCAAGTAAATTTAATTTAAATCTTAGTTCA
>JBOFVP010000331.1:0-16180 GCA_051653165.1 Clostridium sp. | reverse complement strand
AACAGCAAGAGTACCATTTAAAGTAACACCATTTGATGAAGTACCAGTTAAAGTAACACCTAAACTAGCAACACCATTCTTGATTTCCTTAACAGGAACTTGTACAGCACTTGATCCAAAAGCAGTACCTTTGTTGATTTCTGTAACCTCGATAACAGATGGATCATACTTGAAGTCAACAGATGAACCATACACACCAGCAACACCTGAAGCATTCACTCCTATTTCTATTGTACCTCCAACCTTAGTTGGGTCTCCACTAATTAGCTTGTAAGTAACTTGCTCACCAGCAGCACTTGCGCTCTTAGTTGGAATCATTTGACTGAAAGCAACTTGGAATACCATTAATAATGATAAAGCCCCAGCAACTCTCTTTAGCTTTTGACTAAATTTCATTTTTGTTTTCCCCCTTTTTTTTGTTTGTATTATAGATAACAATTACATTTTACACATAACTAACATAAATGTAAATATTTAACACGCAAATAAAATAAAAAAATTTAAATTTTTTTTTTATTTGTTATGAAAATATAAAATTTTTTTACAATTTAATAAAAATTTCAATCCAATTTAAAATGTTGTTAAACCACATAAGTCACAAGTTAACTTAATTTAAAAAGTTAATATAACTTAAAAAATAATTTTAAAAAAAAAATCGCAAAAAAATATAAAAAAATCGTAACAATATATGGAAATGATGGAAACGATATGCTATTATTATTGTGGGAACAGGTATTAACAATTATGTAAATATCTGTTACAAAAAGAAAGGGGGAAAAAACTTGAAAGGGAGTAAAGTAAGAAAGATACTAGCAGCAACATTAGTGGCAGCAATGGCAATATCAAACGTTGCAACATTAAATGTAGATGCAGTATCACCATCATCACAAACAAAAGCAGCAGCAGGTTCAGGAGCAAAAGTTCCAGAAAAAGACCTAACAAGAAAACTAATAGGATACTTCCCAGAGTGGGCCTACAAAACAGAAGTACAAGGGTACTATGATGTAGCAGATCTTCAATGGGATGACCTAACACACATTCAATATTCATTTGCTATGGTAGATGAAAAAACAAACAAAATAAAATTTGGTGATAAGGTGGCAGCAGTTGAAGAAACTTTTGCTAATCACAAAATGTACCACAAAGGTAAAGAAATTAAAATTGACCCATCATTACCTTACAAAGGACACTTCAACATTTTAACTCAAATGAAGAAGATGTACCCAGATGTTAAAGTAATTATATCAATAGGTGGATGGGCAGGTTCAAGAGGATTCTATACAATGATGGATACAGATGCAGGTATAGAAACTTTTGCAGACTCAGCAGTAGATTTCATTAGACAATATGGTTTTGACGGAGTTGATATCGATTTCGAATATCCATCATCAACAGCTACTTCAGGAAACCCAAATGATGCAGACGTATCAGAACCAAGAAGAGCTAAGTTAAATGAAAGATACAACGTATTAATGAGAGTATTAAGAGAGAAATTAGATGCAGCTTCAGCTAAAGACAAGAAAGTTGGAGATGACAAGTATGTATTAAGTGCTGCAGTTACAGCATCTTCTTGGGTATTAGGAGGAGTTCCTGATAACTCTTATGCTTCATACTTAGATTTCCTAAGTGTAATGTCATATGACTTCCATGGTGGATGGAATCACTATGTTGAAAACTTAGCAAATATATACTCAGACCCTAATGATACAGAAACACTAGAGCAAGTTCAAGCTGGTGGATTAGCAACATTATCAATGGACTGGGCATATAGATTCTATAGAGGGGCATTGCCTCCAGAAAAAATCCTTATGGGTATTCCTTACTATACAAGAGGTTGGGAAGGTGTAACTGGTGGTAATGGAACAGGGCTTCATGGAACAGCAGGTTCTAAACAAAAGCCAACTCCAGCAAGTGGAAAGTACAATCTTTGGGGAGATGATGATGACAAAGATGGTAAGCCAGATCCAGCAGGAGCAAACCCATTATGGCATGTATTAAACTTAATGGACAAAGACCCTAAATTCCAAAAACATTGGGATGATGTAGGAAAGGTTCCATATGTATGGCAACCTGATGATAAGGTATTCTTAAGCTTTGAAGATGAGCAATCAATTGACGAAAGAGTTAAGTATATCAATAACAATAATCTAGGTGGAGCTCTTATCTGGGTTATGAATGGTGACTATTCATTAAATCCAAATTATGATAAAAACTCAAATGATCCAAACAAAGGTAAATATACTTTTGGAGACACTTTAACTAAGAAATTAAGTGGTGGATTAAAGAAAATGGGAGATGCAAAAGATACATCTGATGCAATTCCAGGATTAAAGACAGTTGACGTAGATATTAAATTTGAAGGTAAATACGATCACCCTAACTATTATGGAGACATTTATGTAACTAATAATACAGGTGCTGATATAAATGGATTTAATGTTTCATTTGACCTTCCAAAATCATCAATCTTCGTTTCAACTCAAGCAAGTTCATTCACACAAGAAGATGTTGGAGATTTTAATAGAATCACATTAAACGCTTCTGGATGGATGGGTAACCTTCCTAAGGGAGCACAAGCTAAGATTCCAGTAACAATTAAACTTTGCTTTGGTGGAATCAAGAACTTAACTTTCAATGGTATGAAACCAGCAAATCAACCAGATGAAAACAATAACTATGTTCCAACAATTTCAGGAGCTACAGATGCTTCAATAAATGTTGGAGATGCATTTAATCCATTAGCAGGAATTAAGGCTACAGATAAGGAAGATGGAGATATTACAAGCAAAATCAAAATTACTGGAGCTGTAAATACAAACGCTGCTGGATACTATACATTAACTTACACAGTTACAGATTCAAATGGTGCAACTGATATTAGAGAAAGAGTAATTGAAGTTAGACCACAAATTGAAGCTGGATATGTATGGTGGGATGCTAACACTGACTACAAAGCTGGTCAAAAAGTAGCATACAAAGGAAAGTACTATGAGTGTATTTCTTGGTGGATTCCAAACAGAGAAAACCCAACAGATACTAAGTACTGGAAATACATCAAAGACATCGAAATGGGACCAGTTGGAACTCCAGAAGATGTTAATGGTGATAAGGTTGTTGATATAAGAGACCTTTCAGCTGTTGCTGCTGCTTACAACGCTAAGCAAGGAACTTCAGCTTACAAAGTAAATCTTGACGTTAACTTAGATGGAATTATTGACATCTATGACATCGTTAAGGTTGGTAGAAAATTATAATCCTAAAATTAAACAGGGAGGTAACTAAGCGTGATAAGAAAGAAAAATTTAAAAGCTCTTATCGCCTTAGCTACTCTTACAGCAGTGTTATCAACTGGAGTTGCTCCAGTTGGTGCTATAACATCAGCTAAAGAGGATACTAAGGCAGTAAGCTCAACACAATTACGTAACGTAATGTATTATGGTGACTGGTCTATTTGGGGTGGAGAAGGTCAATTCTATCCACAAAGTATTCCAGCAGAAGATTTAACTCACTTAAACTTCGCATTTATGGACTTTAATGCAGATGGATCATTTAAATTCTGTGATATGACATCAGCAATAGGGCATCCATTAGGACATAAGGATTTACCTTATGATGAAAATGTATCTGGAGGATTCTCAGGTGGAGTTTTAAATGAGTTCCAAGTATTAAAGCAAAGAAATCCTAACTTAAAGATAGGTCTTTCTATTGGAGGGTGGTCAAAATCAGGAGATTTCTCAGATATGGCTGCAAATCCAACAGCAAGAGCAAACTTTGTAAAGAATGCAATGGAAATGATAAAGAATCTTAACATGGACTTCGTTGATCTTGACTGGGAATATCCAGGAGCAGGTCAAGTAAGACAACCAGATTTAGTTGATAATAAGAATGATGAAGGAACTCCAAAAGCTCGTGCAGAAGACAAGCAAAACTACATCTTATTATTACAAGACCTAAGAACAGCTTTAGACAAGCAAGGGAAAGAATTAGGAAGAACTTATGAATTATCAGCAGCGCTTCCAATGGCTAACTCAAAAGTTACTGATGGTATTGATGTTAAGAGAATGTTCGAATTATTAGACTTCGGTAATATAATGACTTATGATGCTGCAGGTGCATGGGATACAGTAAGTGGTCACCAAGCTGCATTATATTCAAATCCAGATGGACCATATGTAGGTAGTGGATTCTCAGTTGATGAATCTGTAAAGAACTATATTTCAAAAGGTGCTAAGCCAGAGAAGATAGTTATCGGTGCAGCTTACTATACAAGAGGATGGGAAAAAGTTGCTAACAATGGACCAGATAAGAGCTTACCAGGATTATATGGTACTGCTGAAAAGGTAAATAGAGATGCTGATAACACAACTCAAACTCCAGGTGCTCACAACTATGCTCCTGCTGCAGTTGGAGATGGTGGAAGACTTGGTGGTGTTTGGCCATGGAGAGCTCAAAATGAATTAAAACAAAAGTATTCAGGATTAAAAGAATACTGGGATGATAGTGCAAAAGCTCCGTATTTATATAACGAATCAACAGGTGCATTCTTCACATACGATAACCCAAGATCAATTCAAGAAAAGGTTAAGTATGTTAAGCAAAATAATTTAGGTGGTATGATTGCATGGATGGCATCTCAAGATGCTACAACTCCAGGTTCAGGTGATGTTAGAAATGAGTTAACTCACGTTACTAAGGTTGCTTTATTTGGAGAAGGTAAGATTCCAGCTAACCCTGTTCATGATGTAGAAACTTTTGCTGATGTTACTTTAACTGCTGTTCCTCAAGAATGGGGTAATGGTGGAGAAATTACTTTCAAAGTTGTTTCAAATAGTCCAGTAAAATCTACTGATCCAGCTGTAGCTAGATCAGAAAGATCATACAAAACTATTAAATTCCCTAAGTTCTATGTTAAAACTAAAGATGTAGTTTTAAGTGCTGGGGAAGGTGCTGGAAAGGTAACTAAGGAAGGAGATTACTATGTAATCGACCTTGCTGGTTCTTATGAAGGTAAGTTAATAAAAGCTGGCGATTCTAAAGGATATACTTTCAAAGTTAAAACTGACAAGAAAGTTGCATCTGTAGAAGAAGCTATAACAAGAATTGATGTTACTCAAAGAATGTATACAGAAGCTCCAGAATTCGGAAGAACAAATGTATACAGTGGTCCTCCAACTGATGATGAAGATGTTAATGAAGATGGAAAAGTTGATATTCTTGACTTAAGTGCTGTTGGTGCTAAGTACAACTTAAAGAAAGGTCAAGCTGGATTTAACTCACCAATCGAAAGATGTGACGTTAATAAGGATGGAATAGTTGATATCTATGATATTACTAAGGTTGCTAGAAAAATGGGAACTACTACTCCAGACCCAGATCCAGATCCAAAGCCAGATCCATCAAACACTTGGGATGCTACTAAAGCATACAATGCTGGTGAAACTGTAGTTTACAATGGTAAAACTTACAGAGCTAAATGGTATACAAAGGGAGAAACTCCTGGAGAGCCATGGAATGCTTGGGAAGAAGTTAAGTAATAATTTACACTAATAGTCGAAGTAATATATCCAGTAATTAGATATAAGAAATAATGAATAGGTGCTTGTCCTCTGGGGTAAGCACCTTCATTTTAGAGTATTCAATAAATCGTACGTAACTATACAAAGGGGGAATTTAAATGAAGAAAGGGTTTTGTAAAAGCGTAATATCAGCTTTAGTTGTGGGAACTGTAGCTGTATCATGTTTTGGAATGATATCTCCATTTAATATGGCTTCTGCTAGTGAGAAAAAGGCTGAAGCTAAGGCAAGTTATACACCGTCAGGGAAGTATGGTGCTGGTGTTGGTATTAAAATTCCAGATCAAATTAATGCACCATTTGTTGATATGGGTAGATGGATAAATGATCCAGCATATTCTAGTAATGGAGCACCTAAATTAGTTCAATTTAAAAATGACACAAATATGAATTTTTATAACTTAGGATTTATTCAAGGTACTGGTGGAGTTAGTCCAGATGGAATTGTAAATTGGGGATGGGCAGGATATCCAACCTTATCAGAAAGAGATCCAAATAACACACAATACCAAGGGATTAAAAAGTCTCTTAAAGAACTTAGAGATGCAGGAGGAGATGGAATAATTTCATTTGGTGGATTAAATGGAACTCCATTTTGGAAAATAACTCAAGATGTTGCAATTTTAGAAAAAACATATATGGAGTTAATAGATGGTTATGGATTAACTAGAATTGACTTAGATATTGAAGCAGCAGGTAGAGGTAAGGCAGAAAATATTGCAAATGCTAAGGCTATAAAAAAGGTTCAAGATAAAACAGGTGTTGAAGTAGTTTTAACACTACCAGTTATGCCAGAAGGATTAATATCAATAGATATGGATACTTTTGATGCTTATTTATCAGAAGGTGTTGACATAAAGATGATAAACGTAATGACAATGTGTTATGGAACATCTTCAATCAAACCGGGAGAAACTTATGCAACAGCTTCAACAAGAGCTATTGATAACTTAAAGTTGCAAATTCAAGCACAATACAAAAAGTATGGAATAACTTTAACTGATGAAGAAGCTTATTTAAAATGCGGTACAACAGTATCAATAGCATTTGAAGGTTCTGCACATCCTTACTGGGATGCTAGTTACAGTAGAGTTGTAGTTGATCATGCAAAACAAAAATCTATTGGAATGACTTCTTTCTGGTCATTAAATAAAGATGCTTTACTTGCACCGGAAGGACAAGCTAAAGTTAAGTATGAGCATACAAATATATTTAAAGAATTTGGAAACAATAATCCAGATCCACCAGATCCAAATAAAAATCAACCACCTGTAATTAAGGGTGCAGCTGATAAAACTATTAGTGAAGGGCAATACTACAATCCTTTATATATGGTAACTGCAACAGATGATAAGGATGGGGATTTAACAGATAGTTTAAAGGTTACAGGAGATGTTAATTTCAATGTAGCTGGAGATTATCCAGTAACAATTTCAGTTGCTGATAGCCAAGGGTTAACAGCAAAGAAATCAATAACAATTAAGGTTGTTAAGGGTGCAGTAATTGAGGGTGAGCAATATGATGATAACAAGATATACAACACAGGTGATGTAGTTGTATATAATGGAATGTTATTTAAAGCTAAATGGTGGACTCAAGGAACAAAACCAGATCCAGCTCAAAATGGTAATGGATTTGTTTGGGAGTTAATCAGTGGTGGAGATGTTCCACAACCAGATATCATTGATTTAGCAGAGATTGCTGTAAGATATAACTTAAAGAAGGGTGATGCTTCTTTTGATGTTAAGTATGACTTTAATGTAGATAAAATTGTTGATATCTATGATTTAGTTATAATGGCTAGAAGAATGTAATTATAAGTGGTAGCAGATTTATTCTGTTATCACTTTTTATATAAAATAAAAGTTTAATTTAAAAAATTAAAAATAATATCAAAGAAGTAGTAATTTCCCCTAAAAAATAACACGAAAAATTATTTAATGTTAATCATTTACATAAAATAAATTATTTGGTAGAATAAAAGTGGGGGAAAAACATTAAAGAAATTTGGGAGTGAGGTTTTATGAAAAAGGTATTATCAGTATTATTAGGGTTGTTTATGGTATTATCATATACACCAATGAAGGCATCAGCGTTAAATGAAAATGTATCAATTGATGTAACAGTATCAGGAGAAGTTAAAGAAGGAAATGAAATAACAATTAACTTAAAGCTTAACAATGTAGAGAGATTTTATGCAGCTCAAATGGATTATAAATACAATCCAGAAGAGTTAGAGTTAGTATCTATGACTGCTGGAGACATTAATAAAAACAACAATTCAGGTAGATACGAAGTAAATGGAGAAAATGGAGAAATTTTTAAGGACAAGGGTGTAGCAAAATACGCTTTCACTTTTATGGGATCATTTGAGGGGAATAAGGGTTCTGGAGATTTTATGACTATTAAAGCTAAGGTTTTAAAGGATCATAACTTAAAAATTTCAATGGATAATATGGCAATAAAATTAGTTCAAAGAAGCTTAGATGACAATATGGTTGCTATGAACTATAAGTTTAATGGATATGGTAAGGATGTTAAGCCAGAAGAAGGTAATGGATATCCAGAGCCAGGTCAAGGTGGAAACACAGGTAGTAATACAGGTGGAAACACTGGGGATTCTAACAGTGGTTCTAATGGTGGAACTGAATCTGGACAAGGTGGATCAACTGAAGGAACTACAGGTGAGGAAGGGTCATCTGATGCAACTGAAGGAGATAACAAGGACGGAGAAGATGCAGGAAAAACTGATGAGGACAAGAAGGATGATGGAGCTGCTAAGGGTGAAGGAGACAAGGATTCATCTAAGGAAGAAAGCTCATCAGATAAGGATTCAGGTAGTTCAACTTCTAAGATATTAATAATTGGTGGGATTGCAATTGCTGTTTGTGGTATTGGTGCCTTCTTGTATGTTTCAAATAAGAAGAAGAAAAAGAACAATGATGACAAAAACAATCTAGGAATGTAGGAAGAGTTAATAGAGAAGAGTGAAGAGTGAAGAGATAATGTGGAAACTGCAAGCAGTTTCTTTGATTATGGGGGATAAGGGCCCTATAATTTAAGAAACTCCGTAGGAGTTTCATCATCCACTCTTCACTTTTCTCTTTTCCCTTTTCACTAAAAGACACCTTTTCATTAAAAGATACTTTTTATTTAAGGAGCAGAGAATGAGTATAAATAAAGATAATTATGATTTTGTACAAATGGTAGCAAATATAATAACAAATAATAAAATTAATATTGATAAAATAAACTACAGTAAAATTATTGAATATGCATATGATCAAAATCTAGAAACCTTAATATTAGAAGCTTTTAAAGAAAACAATATATCAGAAGGGAACATAAATTACTTAAAAAAACAATCAATCTTAAACAATATTAGACAACTGAAGTTTATTAATAAACTAAAAGAAGTGTTAAGCCTAATAGTTAAGGAAGATATAAAGGTTGTTTTATTAAAAGGGTTAGTCTTAAGAACTTATTATAGAAATCCATTATACAGAACAATGGGTGATGGAGATATTTTAGTAGAAGAAAAGAATATAGATAGGGTTATTAAAATATTAGAGGGTGAAGGTTTTAAGGTGATTTCAGGTGGGCCTGTACACATACATATGAAGGATGAAAATAACTTTATAATTGAGGTTCACAAATGTTTAATTAAACATCAGATATTTAATAATGAAGATAGCTTTAATAAATATATATGGAATGATTTAGCTGAATTTAAGTTTGAAAATCTTCAGGTTTATAGATTGAATTCAACTAATTTCATAACACATATGATGGTACATCTGGCAAAGCATAAAAAATCAAAAAATATAAGCATAAGGGCATTGTGTGATTTGGTTGTTTTTATAGAAAAAGAATCAAATAACATTCATTGGCAGGTTTACATTAAAAATATTGAAGAGTTGAATATTAAAAAGTTTAGTGATGTTATGTTTTTGATGATAGAAGAGTTATTTCATATAAATATTCCTATAAATGTAAAAAACAATGTTTCACAAGAAACAAAAATAAGTTATAATAAGGAAATAGTAGACAAGATATTAAATGAGATATTTGAGGGTGGAGTTCATGGAAAAAAAGGTGAGCAGTCATATTCAAATAATATGATTAAAACTTTTGATAGGAAAGTCATGATAGAAGTGAATAAGCTTAATGATAGATATAAATATGCCAAGAGATATAATATTTTATTACCAATAGCTTGGCTTCATAGAATTATTAGAGGGATATTTAATAAGAAAGTACCTTTAAGAGACAAGTTTAAATATGCTTTTATGAGTAAAGAGAGAAAAAATCAATTAATTGAGATAAATAACTGGTTAGAATTATAAAGGGAATGTATATGAGAATAGTAAGAGATAGAAAATTAATTAGAGCAATAGTTGGCGTATTGGTTATAGTATGGATGGGATTTATTTTTTATAACTCATCTCAAACATCATCACAGTCAAATGGATTAAGCAAATCAATAACAGAGAAGGTTAATGATAATATTGTAAAGAAAGTACCTGGCATTAAAAAGCTAGTACAAGAAAAAGTAAAGAATCTAAATATCTTTATAAGAAAGTTTGCACACTTTTTTCAGTTTATGATTTTGGCAATACTTGTGAGCTTGTTTTTAGGTTTGAGCAATGTTTCTAGAGGGAAAATTATTATCTTTGCTTTAGGATTAGTTGTGATTTATGCAGGGTTAGATGAGTTTCATCAGCTATTTGTTGATGGACGTAGTGGACAACTTAAAGATATATTTATAGATAGTTTTGGGGGCTTAACTGGAATTACAATATACCAATTATTTCATATGTGTATAATGAGATTAAATATGGTATAATTCAAAAGTAATATTTTGAAAACTGTAGAGGATGGCTACGGTGGTTGTACGTATTCCGCCTTGGGTTATGGATGAGTTTCATCTTAACTTAAGGGGGTGGTATTGGATATGATACTTACTTTGGTAATTGCATTAATATTTTTATTAATTATTATGATAAAGGCTTTAGGATCAAAAACTAAATTGTTAGAGTTTGAGCTTAATATAAGTATTAAATGTTTTAAATTAAGATTTAAAACAAATGAAAAAAGCACTCCATCCCAACAACAAGATTAGTAGTGCTTTTTCATAAGAATTTATTTTTCTCAAAATAAATCAATCCAATAGCCCTAAAACTAAAAACGTTCTAAGGAATGCTTGGTGTTAGTAGCACTAAGCATTTTTCTATTATATAAATCCATTAGCTAGGTCATCTGTCTAGCATCTTAACTATATTATATCAAATTATCATAAAAAATAAACATAAAATTTAAAAATGCCTTATTGTTAAGCATAAAGGCTTATACTCCAATTTCTTAATACCCTCCAATATTTTATTTTCTGTTTCTAAATCTAAAGCAGAAGTAGCTTCATCTAACAATAAAATAGGGGATTTTTTTAATAAGGCTCTAGCAATGCAAAGTCTTTGGCATTGTCCCTCAGAAAGACCAATTCCTTTTTCTCCAATTACAGAATTAATTCCATCTTTAAGAGCATAAACAAAATCACAGCAACATAATTTCAATATATTAGATATATCATCCATAGAAGCAGTTGAATTACCAATTAAAAGATTGTCCAAAATACTTCCAGAAAACAAAGTATTCCCTTGAGGTACATAAGAAATTAATTTTCTATGGCAAATATCAAGGCTCTCATTATTAATTAAAATTTCACCAGAGGTAGGTTTAACAAAGGATAAAACAACTCTAAAGAAAGTAGTTTTACCAACTCCAGAGGGACCACAAATCTTAATAACATCCCCAGAGGATGCCTTGAAATTAACATCTTTTAAAATAAGTTTATCATCAGAATATCCAAAACAAACATTATTAAAAGAGATTTCTAAAGAATCATCAGGTGAAATAGAAGTTTCAACACCTTCTTCAATAGGAAGTTTAACAAGCTCACAAACTCTATCACAAGCTCCAATAGAACTTATAAATTGAGGTATTAGGGATGAAAGCCCTAAAATTGGAGTTTGAATATTAGCAAACAATTGAATCATAGCTGTAATACTTCCAAATAGAAGCTCACCACTAGAAATTTTAAAAACACCCCAACATAACACCACAAATGTACCAATCATAGAGCTAAAAGAAATAAAGCTATTTGAAATAGCAGAGAAAAAACTTTTCTTTAGGTGAAGTTTTAGCTTATCTTCTTGTAAATCACATAAGGAAGTCACTCTACTTTCCTCAACACAAAAGCTTTTAATAATCATTAAATTAGAAAAACTTTCTTGAACAAAGCTATTGTAAAAGCTCTCCTTTTTTTGCAAATCTATATAAAATTTCTTAAGGATTCTTCCATAAAGCTTGCTTAAAATCAACATAATAGGAAATATACAAATTGCCATTATTGCCATAATAGGAGAAATAAAAATTAGTGCAAAGAAAGAAGAAACAAACATAATAATAAGGGAAATCCCTTGAGGAATACTGCTACAAATAAAATTAGAGATAACGGATATATCACCAGTGAACCTAGTTAATATATCAACGCTATGATAAGTAGAACATAAACTCCAAGGACTATTTAAAACATGAGAGTATAAATTTTTTTGCAAAGTATTCTTAACAATCTCAGCGGTATAGCTATTTAAAACAGTATTAAGTGTTTTAAGCATTATGTTTAAAATAACAATTCCTAAAAGAATAAAAGTCCACTTAAAAATAAAATCATTATTATTTGAAAGAGCCCCATCCAATAGATTTTTTGTGCATATAGCTTGAAAAACAGATAAAAAAGAAACAGTTCCACCACTTATAATTAACAAAACAATATATTTTAAAGCCACCTTACAATTCTTAAAAATAAATAAGAAGTTTTTCAAAGAACAAATCACTCCCAAAACGAAATAATATACCCTATTATAAAATTATTAACAAAAATTGTAAATATAATATTTTCAAAATATTTACAAATTAAATTTTAAGTGGTATAAATAAATAGAGGTGAGAGTGTGAGAAATAAAATATTCGTAAATCCAAACATAGATGTAGCAGAAGTAGATGGAGAAAAGGTCATGATGAATATGAACCTAGGAAAGTATTTTGGACTTAACTCCATTGGAAGTACAATATGGGATATAATTCAAAAACCAGTCACCACAGATGATATAGTAAGTCAATTATTAGAAAAATATGATGTCACACAAGATATCTGCAAGTCACAAGTAGAGCAATTCATAAAAACTTTAGAAAAACACCAATTAGTAACAGTCAAATAATCATGATAAATAAATTCGTAAAACTACCAATAAATAAAAAAATATTATTAATTAAAGCATGTTTTATAACAGCATTAACAAGAATAGTAATAGTACTATTACCCTTTAGATTTTATAAAAGTTTCTTGGGTAATAATAAAAAAGAGCACCCCATAAGTCCTCTAAATACAAAGGTATATAGGGATTTACATGAAATAAGGTGGGCTATATTAACAGTGTCAAAATATACACCATGGAAAAGTTTATGCTTAGTTCAAGCACTTACTTGTAAAATAATGATAAGAAAATATAACCTTAAAACAACTATATATTTAGGTGTAAATAACAAGAATAGAGAGTTAAAAGCACATGCTTGGATAAGGTGTGGAGATATGTATATAACAGGAGGCAACGGTGATGGTTATGGGGTTGTAGCATACTTTTCAAGTTAGGAGGAGTTAATGGCAGCAATATGGGGACTAGTTGATTTTAAAAATAAATATAAACAATTTAGTTTTAAGGAACTTATAGAAAATGAATATAAGAACTTAAAGGTTGATAAAATAAATTACATAAAAAGAGAAAATGTTCATACAGGGTGTGCACTTCAATTTATAACTAAAGAATCAGAAAATGAGAATCTTCCAAGAGTTCAGGAAGATATAATCATTACATCAAATTCCACAATATACAATAGAAAAGAGTTAAGCAATGAACTAAATATAGATGAAAATGAATTAGATAGTGAGTTTATATTTAAGGGTTATAAAAAATGGGGAGAAGTTTTCCAACAAAATTTAGTAGGAGACTTCGTTTTTGCAATTATAGACAAGAATTATATTCAACTAACTAGAGATCATGTTGGGAAAGAAGTTGTCTACTATTATTTTAAAGAGGATATCTTCATATTTTCCACCCTAATATCAACAATTGTTGAAAGCTTAAAGTTATTAGGAATTAAAAGTGAAATAAATGAACCTTGGATAGATATTTTCCTATCAATAGATGGAATGGTTAATGAAAAAGAAGTTTCAGAAACTCAAATTAAAGATATATTTATACTTCCTCCAGCTACAAACTTAACAATAAAAGATGGAAAAATGGAGCTTAAAAAATATTGGTTTCCTGAAAATATTAAGGAATTAAAATTAAAAAATGAAGAAGAATATTTTAATAGATTTAGGGAACTATTTAAAGAATGTGTGGAGTGTAGAGTGAGGACAATAGGTAAGGTAGGGGTTTTAATAAGTGGAGGGTTAGATTCAACATCTGTAGCAGCAATGGCAGCAAGTACACTAAAAGAACTTTATGGATATAACTTTTCACCAAACCCTAAATATAAAATGGATTACCCAAAGTATGTTGTAGTGAATGAAATGGAATATGTTGATAAAATAGTAGAAAGATATACTAACCTTAAGGTGAAATCCACCCACTTAGAGGGATTTAATTCAATTAAAAATGCAAAAGAATTAATAAAAATAATTGAGGGTCCATATAAAATAATTGAAAACTTATATTGGATGGTTGAGCTTATTAGAATTTCAAAAAATGATGGATGTAAGGTAATGCTAAGTGGCCAGTATGGAAATTGCACCATATCCTTTGGGGAATTTCAATTGGTTGCTAAAAGTTTAATGAAGAGGCATCCAATAAGGTTTAATAAAGAACTGACGGCATACTGTAAAAAATACAAATGGAAAAGATATAAGTTTTACTTAAAGTATTTTAAAGAGAAGTTTACAACAATAGAAGAATTAAGAAGGAATATAATATCACCAGTAGGACTTTCTCATATAGGCGTAATTGAAAATAAGGTTAAATTAGCCACAGGGGTTGCATTACGTGATCCAACAAGGGATAAGCGTATTATAGAGTTTTGTTTAAGCCTACCATTAGATATATTTTTAAAAAATGGTGTTGATAGAAGGCTTGTTAGAGAGGGGCTTAAGGAATATATTCCAGATGAAGTTAGAATGAACAGTTTTAAAAAAGGTCTACAGAGTGCTGATTGGGCTTTTAGAATATACGAGGATAAGGATAATTTTAATTTAACTGAAAAGGAATTAAGAAAGTTTATTATAGAAGAAATTTTTAATTATTGGAGGGCTGAATGGAAAAGTTAGAGTGGCAAGAGCCAGAAATAAAAGATTTGTTAGTAAGTGAAACAGAAGCATCATCATGTGATGGAGTTAATCAAGATGGATTTTGGCATGGCACACAGTGGGTACACCCTCACTATTCATAAAACAACGGAGTAATTCTATGTATTTTTATAGAATTTATGGACTTAATATTTTATCAGAGATTAACCTGCCATGGGTAAATCAAACTGATATTAATGAAAAAATAGATGTAGAAATAACCGTTAGTAATGAGGAGATGAAAAATCTAGAGGGATATTATTACTATGGTAAGATGGATGGTTGGTTTAGAATAAAGGACTTAGCTACTTTTAGAGTAATAGATGGCAATAAAATTATTATATATAAAGAGATTGATGATATAGAAAATCACCTTGAAAAAGCATGTGTATTTATTTTAGGTACAGCTTTAGGATATATTTTAATACAAAAGGGAATTGTAGCAATGCATGGAGGAGCCATAATTTCTGAAGAAAAGGGAGCACTTATAGTTGGAAGGCAAGGAGCAGGGAAATCTACTGCAATTTCAAAACTATTAAACCTTGGATATGTATTTTTAGCTGATGATTTAAGTGCCTTAAGGATAAATGAGAATGGACAAGTTATTGTAAGTCCAGCATTTCCACAAAGAAAGCTATGCAGAGATGGGTTAGTTAGAATGGGCTTAGATGTATCTAAATATGAATTATATGATGAAATAAGAGATAAGTTTAATATTCCATCAGATGAGTTCTTCTGTAATGAAGAAAGAGAAGTTGATTCAATTTATTATTTAGAGTGGGTTAATGAGGAAGAGTTTAAGAAAATAGGTGAAGATGTTAATAATGGAATTATTGAAGAGGAGATTAACCCTATAAATATAGAGTATAAATATAGTTATATAATTAAGGCTAAGGGGTTAGACAAAGTTAAAATAATTATGGATAACATCTTTAGAATAGAAATAATAAGACAAATTGGCATAGAACAAGAATATTTTAAAAAATGTATAGCAATTGCTAATAAGGTTAGTGTATTTATAGTAAAGAGGTATAAAAAATAGGGGTGGGGATATTTCCCCAGACCCTATTTATCTTCAAATATATAATCTCTAACTTGTTTAATAGTTTCAGCTTTATTGTAATCAAGGTAGTAGACTGAGTTTACCATAATACCCTTACTAAAATCATCACGAGGGAATCTTTCTTGTGTAAGCTTAGTAGTACCA
>JBOFVP010000330.1:0-7987 GCA_051653165.1 Clostridium sp. | reverse complement strand
GTATTACAAAGGTAGAAACGGTATTAAATGAAAAAGAAGAAATAAAAACCAGTAAATTTCCTCCACTTAGAATTATTGGTCAATTTAATAAAACTTATATTCTTGGTGAATTTGAAAATGTATTATACTTAATAGATCAGCACGCTGCACATGAAAAGATATTATTTGAAAAATATATGAATGAAATCAAGAAGAAATCTATTATAATTCAGCCACTTTTAGTACCAACGTTGGTTCATTTAACCTTAGATGATTTTGCCTATTTCGTTGAAAATGAAGAGTTATTTACGAATGCAGGGTTTTTAATAGAGGATTTTGGTGGAAATACAATTGCAATAAAAGAAGTTCCTTACTTTTTAGGGAAGGTTGAAAATAAAAGTTTATTTCTCAATCTATTAGATAATATTAAGGAACTAGGATCAGGGTCTACTATAGAGGTTAAGTATAATAGAATTGCAACTATGGCATGTAAATCTGCAGTAAAAGCTAATAATGCTTTAGAAATAAATGAAATGCAAAGGTTAATAGATGATTTGCGATATATTAATGATCCGTTTCACTGTCCACACGGAAGGCCTACAATCATTAAATTTACCAGTTTCGATCTAGATAAGAAATTTAGGAGAATAGTATAGGAGTTAAAATGAGTAAAAATAGAATTTTAGTTATAGGTGGACCAACAGCGGTCGGAAAAACTAACCTTTCAATAGAAATAGCTAAAGCGATTAATGGAGAAATAATTTCAGCTGATTCTATGCAGATATATAAAAATATGGATATTGGTTCTGCAAAAGTTACTGAAGATGAGCGTCAAGGCGTACAACATCACTTAATTGACGTTGTTAATCCTGATGAATCATTTAGTGTTGCAGAATATAAAACACTAGGTGATAAAGCAATAAATGATATTTTAAACAGGGGTAAGGTTCCAATTATTGCTGGCGGAACGGGACTTTACATCAATGCTTTAACCTGTAATATGTCATTTGCAGATGGTGATAAGGATTTAGAATATCGTGATGAATTAGATGCATTAGCTAATAAATATGGCAATGAATACTTGCACGGCATGTTAAAAGATATAGATCCAATTAGTTATAATGAGATACATTTTAATAATAGAAAACGTGTAATACGTGCCTTAGAAGTCTATAAATTAACTGGAAAACCTTTTTCTTCATATAACCTTGGGAATGATATGTATAATTCACCTTATGATATCAGATACTATGTACTGAATATGAATAGAGATAAGCTATATGATAGAATAAATACACGAGTTGATATTATGATGGAAAATGGATTGCTTGATGAATGTATTAAATTAAAAGAAATGGGGTATACTTCTTCTATGCAATCAATGCAGGGAATAGGGTATAAGGAGATACTTTACTACTTAGACGGAGCAATTACGCTAAATGAGGCAGTGGAAATGATCAAACAAGGGTCAAGAAACTATGCTAAAAGACAACTTACTTGGTTTAAAAAAGATCCAAGAGTTACTTTCATAGATAAAGATTCTATAAGTGAAAATGATATTTTATATAAAATAGTTAATGACATAATTTTTAATTAACTGTATAATTAAAGAAAGGATATTTCGGAGGTGTTGTTATGAATAAAAACCAAAACAATTTACAAGATATATTTTTAAATGGAGCTAGAAAAAATAAAATTCCAGTAATAATATATTTATCAAATGGTTTTCAATTAAAAGGTTTTGTTAAAGGGTTTGATTCATTTACTGTTGTACTTGACTCAGAAGGTAAGCAAATGTTAGTTTACAAACATGCAATTACAACTGTTACCCCTGCAAAACCAATACTTTTTACTAATGTTGTAGAAGAGTAGTTTTGTCAATTGTTACGATGAAAAATTAGGCTGATTGCACTAGCAATTAGCCTAAAATCATGAATATATAATAAATTTGGAGGACTATATGATTAAAGAAACTGAAGAGTTAATGAAGTATACTTATGGTATAAATGATGATGCTATTGAAATATATAAAAAGGCTTTAAAAGATGTACAAGATATATTTACAGAGTATGACGAAATCAGAGAGTACAATCAACTTAAAGTATTAAAAGCGTTTCAAGAGGAAAGAATAAGTGATATGCATTTTACTAATTCATCAGGATATGGTTATGATGATATAGGGCGTGATACCTTAGATAAGGTTTATGCTAGAATATTTAATACTGAATCAGCCTTAGTTAGACCACATTTTGTAAATGGAACTCATGCTATAGGTGCTGCGTTATTTGGTAATTTAAGAACAGGAGATACTCTGTTTTGTATCTCAGGAAGTCCTTATGATACATTGCATAATATAATTGGTATTTCGGGCCAAGAAAATATAGGTAGTCTTAAAGAGTATGGTGTAAAATATAAACAAAGTGATTTAATAGATGGTAAATTCAATTTAGAATTCATAAAGAGAGAATTAGAGACTGATAAGAGCATAAAGGTAGTACATATTCAAAGAAGTACTGGTTATGGTTGGAGAAATTCATTCCTGGTTTCAGAATTAGGTGATATAATATCATTTGTTAAATCTATTAGAGAGGATATAATTGTTTTTGTTGATAACTGTTATGGTGAATTTATCGATACAAAGGAACCAACTGATTTTGGAGCTGATATTATGGCAGGTTCATTAATTAAAAACATTGGTGGTGGAATTTCACCAACTGGTGGATATATAGTAGGTAAGAAAACCTGTGTTGATGGTGCTGCCTTTAGATTAACAATACCTGGCATAGGAGGGGAGTGTGGTTCTACATTTGGTGTTATGAGACAATTATATCAAGGATTATTCCTTGCTCCTCACATTGCTATGGAAGCGTTAAAAACATCAATTTTTGCGTCAAGAGTGATGGAATTAGCAGGTTATGAAGTATTGCCAAAATATAATGAAAAAAGAAGTGATATAATACAAGCAATAAAATTTGGAGAAGTTGAACCTTTAATTCAATTTTGCAAAGGAATTCAACAAGGGTCTCCAATTGATTCATTTGTTGAATGCGAACCATGGGCAATGCCTGGGTATAGCGATGAGGTTATAATGGCTGCTGGTGCTTTTATTCAGGGATCATCAATAGAGTTGTCAGCTGATGCACCTATAAGAGAGCCGTACATTGCATATCTTCAAGGTGGGCTAACCTTTGATCACGGTAAAATAGGTGTAATGATTGCATTAGGTAGAGTATTAAAAAATAAATAAATTTGAACGCCCCTTAATTAGATTAAGGGGCATTACTTATAGTTTAAGCTTGCTCTTTTTTACTTCAATTACTTTTTCCTTTGAATCAATATTGTTATCATTATCTGATTCCTCAGACTTAATACTAGTTGTGAAGCCTGAATACTTATAATAAATTTGATTGCTATAAAATCTTATAATAGTCTTTTCAGGAATATATCTAATTAGTGCATAGGAAAAAACCAGATCTCCAACTGAATACAATGCATTTGCATATGCAATAGCAAATACCACCAGGTTGTGATTAATAAAAGTAACATATATAAATGGAATAATTGTTAAAATAATAAATGGCATTAAATATGATAGTATATACCTATCTTTTGAAATGCTTTTGTTAATAAATAGTTTAACTGAAAGACGGTTTAAATTTACTACAAAAAATCCTTTGCGTATTGAACTTGGAATTAAAATTATATGAGTAGCGTAATGAACTGGAAATACAACTATTAAGCTCAAAATAAAATACATAAAGAAGTATTTTAAGGCATTTAAAGCTTGAGTGTGATAAGGGTACAATGAGTAACCAACACCAAATGAAAATATTAATGAAATAATAAAAAGTATTTTAATTCTACAATTAAATACCTTATTACAATTAAACATATCTGCTTTTTTCCATATTGAATCTTCTTCAAAAAATCTGTCTAATGAGGGCATTTCGCCATATACTAATTTCATAAATTACCTCCTGAAATGAAAATAAGAGCCATAATATAATTTATGACTCTTATCAGTTAAATATGACTAATATGTTCTATAAAGACCAATTAATTTTCCGATTATTGAGCAATCCTTAACTCTTATAGGCTCATAGTTATCATTTTCAGGTTGTAAACGTATGTGGTCTCCCTCATGATAGAATGTCTTTACAGTAGCTTCATTTTCTATTAATGCAACTACAACATCACCATTCATTGCAATACTACATTTTTCAATAATAACTAAGTCTCCTGAATGAATTCCAGCATTAATCATACTATCTCCATCAACCTTTAACATGAAAATTTCCTTATCATGTTTAATAAAGTCTATTGGAAGAACAAACTTATCTTCAATGTTTTCCTCAGCAAGAATTGGAATACCGGCAGTAACTTTACCAACAATAGGTATGTTTAATAATTCTTTTTTTGCAGCATGTAACTCCATTATTTCTAATGCTCTAGGTTTAGTAGGATCTCTCTTAATTAATCCTTTTTTTTCAAGTTTTTTTAAATGTCCATGTACGGTTGAAGTAGAACTTAAAGAAACAGCATCACATATTTCTCTCACCGATGGTGGAAATCCTCTTGACTCTGTAAATGATTTAAGAAACTCATAAACTTCAGTTTGTTTATTTTTACTATCAGTCATTTTTTTCACCTCATTATTTCTAATTAATTTATTATACCACATATTTTTTCTCATTACAAACTTATGTTCTAAAAATCTATTTGATATTTTCTAATTATTTTGTTATAATCATTAAGACTAAATAAAGGAGGTGCTTCAATGGATAAATACACAGAGGATGACTATTGCGACTTATTGGAAAAGAAAATATGTGATAATTGTGGAAAGTGTTTACAAGAAAAAGGGGTAGATATTAAAGCTATTAATATAGAGGAAATATCTAAAACTATTGAAGAAAATAAATTTATTGAAGAAGAATGGAAGAAAGAGAACGAGAATCTTATAACAAGTTATGATTTAAATATAAATAATGATGAATTTAAAAATGCATATGATTTACTTGATGAAGATTTTAAAGAATTTAATGAAGAAGAATACATTGATGCATTTGATCATATCGAATATTTAGATGATATGGATTTTAATGATGATTTAACTTTAGAAGAGAATACTGAAGAGATCTTCCCTGGTGTAAGAAGGTTAATAACAAAAGAAAGATAATGATTAATTATCTTTCTTTTGCTATTATATATTAGCTAGTGGGTTAGATTTAGCTGCATTTCTAAGGGTGTCATCATCAATGTGGGTATATATTTGTGTAGTTGAAATATTCTCATGACCTAATATGCTTTGCAAACTCCTTATATCAACATTACCATGCTTATACATTAGTGTTGCAGCTGTATGTCTTAATTTATGTGGTGTGAATTTCCCATCTCTTATATTAGCTTTCTTAATATGTTTTTTAACCAAAAGCTCAACAGTACGCTTGTTTATGACTTTATTTCTTGATGAGAGAAATAAGAATTTTTTATCATCATCTAATACATTAGAATCATCTCTAGAACCTAAATATTTATCTATAGCTTTTAAACATGCATCGTTTAGATAAACGGTTCGTTCCTTATTTCCTTTACCTATTATAGAAAGAGTATCATCCTTTATATTATCAATTTCTATAGAGCACAATTCTGATAATCTCATTCCACAATTTAAGAATAGGGTTAAGATTGCATAATCCCTATAAAAATTTTTATCACTTCTATCTAATGAAGATAATAGTTCAATACTTTCATCTAAAGTTAAATAAATTGGGTGCCTCTTGCTTATTTTAGGTGATTCTAATTCGAGCGTAGGGTTGTCTATAATAATCTTTGCCTTACCTGTTAAGAATTTAAAAAAAGATTTAAGTGTAGCTACTTTTCTAGCTCTTGCATATGTACCATTATCTCTTTGTCTTTCAAGAAAAGAAATAAATGCATATAAATCAGTAAGCTTTATACTTTTAATAATATCAACATCTATGTCATTAATTGGTATTTGTGAAAATTCTAGATTATCATCAATAGGTATTCCTTTATAAATCTTTATAAATCTAAAGAAAAGAATTAAATCACCTTTATATCCAATTATTGTATTAGGTGATTTACCCTTAATAGTTTCAAGATAGTTAATAAAATCAACCATAAACCATGGTAATTCTTCTTGATTTTGAACTATAATACCAAATCTATTTTTTGAGATTTCACTTTTGGGGGAAGAGCATTTTAAATCATAGCTTTTAGATTTTTTTGAAATCTTTTTAGCAATTTTAGAATTTCTATTAAGTCCAAGCTCTTTAAGCCAAATTTGGACAGTTCTAACAGATACACCATATATTTCAGCCAATTGAGCAGTGGTCATTTTATACTTAGTTGTAAATTTGAAAATATCTTCAATTATATAACTATAACTTCTACATGCGTTCAAATTCAAAAAATTATTATGAGCCATATTCAATTTTTTCATATCATTCTTCGTAAGTTCAACCTGTAACATAGTGTTCAACACATCATTATATTTAAAATCCTTATATTTATATGTTTTATTTCGTAAGTTCTTCATTTTAAGTCACCAAAATCCTTCTAAAGCCTTTATTTAATTATATCACAGACATATTGTTATGACAAGTAAGCGAAATATAATAAATATACATTTAGCGAAATTAAATATAATAGCGAAATTGATTTAATAACAATATATAAGCATTTATATTTTTAAATTAAATTTAAGATTTCAAATAATATTACCTAAACAAATATTATTTGAAATCTTATTCTAAATTCATTTTGTTTTAAAATTAAAAGTTTTATTAAAATAAAATATATTTAAAAGTATTACCTTTTATTTTAACGTTTCATATCTTTCTGAGTTTAAAATCTTTGATAACTTATCAAATGAGCTTTCAAATCTATTTTGTAAAATATTCAAGAAAATTTCATTACTATATCCATGGACTATTTGGATGTTGCCCTGATTAAAAATTTTTATATTAAATTTCTTCTTGCTTTCTATATACCAAAAGGTTAAAGAAGGTAAAATTAAACCGGAAAGGGACCATTTCTTTTTAATAATTTCATACTCTTGTATAAAATTATTAAAATCATTACGGTTTTCACTTTCTTGTAAAAACGGTACAATACAATCTTCATCTAATATAACTAATAATCTATTTGGAATATCTGAATTAGATAGTTGCTTTTTTATCGCAGTAAGAAGAATCAAATCAAGAGCACCTTCAATATTGATATTATAAAAATTAGAAGCACTAACTATTTCATTAATTCTTTCTTTTAAATTATCTCCTTGAATTTTTTTGAAATTAACAGACTCTTTCATTGTTATAATGTGATTTTTATATACACCTGTATTCTTTTCTTTTATATATAGAGTAGTACCTACCCCACCTTTAAATATATCTCTTTTATAAAAAAATTTTTCATCAAAATTCTTAAAACCTAAAATAACCATTGTATCGCCAATCTTAGGATCATTATAATTAGGCATGTTGCTCCAAATATTGCAATAGATATCATTTGAGTAATCATAATTCAAATCAGAAATCTTTGACATAATATCGTAAGGAAATATTGTATCTCCTATCTTCACACCAGATGTTAAAGCTTTAGATTTAACGCTTATGATATTTGAATTAATTTTAGCAGTAAATCTTATAAAGCTTATATATTTTTCATTGTCATTTCTTTCGAAAGCATTTTTGTATTTATAAAGTGCTCTCTTTGGAATAGTACCGTATTCAATGTTTCCATAATCTTTTTGAGATAAAGTATGTTCAATTAGTCCAATTTTAGCTCTTAGTTTTGTTAATAATAATCTATATTCCTTAGAAGTTAACCCTAATAAAATACGTGTTTTCTTCCCTAATTCTCTACTTTCTTTCGAAGATGTATTTTCAGATTTCAACCACTTACCAAGTGTAGATGGCGTATTAGAGGATAAATCATCTTCAATCTGTTGTGATATAATTTTAATAACTTCATTCTCCATTTT
>JBOFVP010000329.1:0-30900 GCA_051653165.1 Clostridium sp. | reverse complement strand
TATGAATAACATACCAAAAAATTATTACCATTAATATTGCATAAATATATTTTATTATTTTATTCATTCGTCTCCCTCATATCCTTCTAAAAGTTCTCTTATTTCATGACACTTTCGAAAAAATTCATAAGACTTTCTCATTTGTCCTCTTCCATAAAAATCATTTTCTAATATGCTTTTTATCTCTCCATTTACCATTATACCAATTCTTTTTCCTAAGAATACCGCTTCCTCTATATTATGCGTTACTAGAATATAACTCAGATTATATTCATTTTGAATATTATATAATAAATTTTGAAATCTATCTTTATTTATTAAATCTAATGCAGATGAAGGTTCATCTAGTAAAAGTAATTCTGGATTGAAAACCAATACCCTACAAACTGCTGCTCTTTGCTTCTCCCCCCCACTAATTTCAGAGGGAAACTTTTTTAAAATATGCTTTATATTAAGTCTATTTGCTATTTCTTCTGTTCTTATAAATGCCTCCGATTTAGAGTAACCTCTTGCAATAAGTCCCATTGATATATTCTCTTCAACAGTCTTCCAAGGAAAAAGACTATTATTTTGAAGTATCAAACCATTATCATTAAAACTTTCAGTAATTTTACCTTTGTAGCCATCTAACAACCCAGCTAATGCTAATAATAATGTACTTTTACCACAACCTGATGGTCCTATAATTGCTAAGGTCTCTCCTTTCTCTAAAGAAAAAGAGAGATTCCTAAGAACTTCTCTTTTTTCATAATTAAAACATAAATTTTTAACATTTAACATTACTTAGTTACAAATTCCTTAGATATTATATCATCATATTTTAAATCTAAAGTACTTCCTTGTAATTGCTCAGTCCATGTTTCTATATCATCTAAAAACTCCTTTGTTGGAATTCTTGTTTTATGGTATGTAGGTAATTCCATAACTTCTTTCACCTTTGGATTTAATTCTAGCTTAGAAATTAATACGTCCTTTGCCTCATCTGGATTTTTCATAATGTCATCTACAGCCTTATTATATGCATTATGAAATCCCTTAACTGTATTTGGATTATTCTTTATAAAATCATCTGTAAACACTATAGCATTTGGAGTAAAATCATCTTTACTTCCATACACTCTTTTTTGAAGTCCTTTTAACTGAGCATTTGATGCTAGTGGTTCCGGTAATACTGCCATATCAATCTTATTTTCCATTAACATTTGCATTCTTACTGGCATTTCATTAATAAATACTTTTTCAACATTATAGTCATTTAAATATTTATCAGCAAGATAATTCGTAACACTTACTTCCATTAATCCAACTTTGACATCCTTTTTCTCTTCAAAGTTTTTTGATACAACTATTGGGAACATTCCATCTGTTGTAGTTGTTATTTTTGCATTTAATCCTGCTTTTGAATTATTTAAAAATTGAATTATACTAAGCATAGCTGCATCTAACTCACCTGCTTGAATAGAGCTCTGCTTTGTTGCTCCATTTGTGAATATCTCTAATTCAAGATCTACTCCTTCTTCCTTAAAGTATCCCTTTTCTTGAGCTAATAATATTGGTGCTGAGTCTGATGCTGACATTACGCCAAGTCTTATAACCTTATTTTCTTCTTTAACTTCTTTTTGAGTACATCCAAATAACCCTAACCCTACAGTAGTAGTTAATACTGTCACTATAATTTTTTTAATCTTTTTCATATGTTTTTCTCCTTTTAAAAGTTTAATTTTTCAGCTCTATAACATTTATAGCCTGTTGCTTTTGTAATATCTTTATCTTCCATTGAAATTTCAAAAACTACTTCATCTTTTGAGATCTCAATTATGGTTACCCTATTCTTCATTCTATTACTTTTCATATCATCGGTTGGATTACCAAAAATATCTTTAGTTATTCCACCAAAGCATATTAATCTATTTTCATTAGATAAAATATTTATTGCACCAAGATATGCACAATATAAAAGATTACCTCTTTCCTTTCCATATTGCCACACCTGTTCAACTGTCATTTTTTCTTCATCTATATTATATTCAACCCCTCGGCTGTAGTTATTATGTGCTAATATAGCATTTCCTAAACTATAACTCCTAAAATTCCCATTGTCAAATATCATTAAATTATTATCTTTTGTTAATCTAGGTGTATGCTGGGCATAACTCCACTGAAAATTTTCTCCAACTGGTTTTAATAAATACTTTTTAAAATTATCATTCCATCCATAATCCGGTGATAAAATCCACTTTATTTCTGATGTGTCCTTATCAAATTTTACAACAGTACTCTGGTTCCTAGATGAAGCTATAATACAATTTGATTTGTCATCGTAGATTATGGAATTTAAATGTAGCCAGTCTAATGGATGATTCACTGATATCTTATCTATTACAGTTTGCCTATTAAAATCTAATATATTCCTAAAATCCCACTCTTTTATTATCTTTTTACTTTTTCTTTCTATCTCTACTAGTAAATCTTGCTTTGTATTTTCCCTTTGCGTAATTGCAAGAAAGTTATTATTAGGCAATTCAATAACATCATGATGTAGACCATTAGGAATTTTATAAAAATGTATTATCTTACCTAAGAAATCCATTTCTATAAATCCAGCTGATGTATAAGCTCCACATATTCCACTTGATGCTGGTGCATCAACTATAATATTACCATTTTTTAATTTACTAAACACATGACAGCTAACTCCTAAATAAAGCCACCTTACTTGTGCCTCTTTATCAATTATTGAATACAAATGATGTACTGACTTAACTCCTTCTGACTTACTTAAAGACATACCTATAAATCCATCTGCCATTTTCTCTTCATTAATATGTTTAATATCTATAGTAGGATATTCTTCCGGTAATTTATTAGTTTTAATATATATATTATTTTTCTTTACGCAACCATCTATAAATTTACACACTATTGTTATCTTATTCTTCTTGTCTGGATATAGTCCAACAACAGCAATTTCATGATTATCAAGAACCTCTTCTATCCTATTAATAACTTTATCAAATACCTTTATAGTAACAGAACATTTCTTTTTTGTTCTAAACTTTAATAACGCTGATAATGGACAAAGTTTGAATGGATTAAGTACTACTAACGGATTCTCTAATGTATATTTACCTTCTGCAAAATTACTATTTATTTTATCTATTATTTTTAGTTGTTCATTAATTAAATTATTCACTACCTTCTCCTTTGTAAACTTATATTTTAAGACCCTGCAAATTTTTGATTATTATATTATACAATAAAATACTGCTTATTTAAATGTTAAACTATTTATAAATTAAAAAATTCTTCATTAAAGTATATTATATTTTAAATAAAGCACGCTTAAAATAACACTATGTAAATATTATATTTTATTTGAATATTTTGTCATTGTCTGATAATATATAATGAAGAGTAAATTTACTCAAGTTAAGGGGGCTATGAATTAAATGAATAAAATAGTAACTAAATTTGGTGGAAGTTCTTTAGCAGACTCTACTCAATTTAAAAAAGTAAAAGATATAGTTTTAGGAGATCAAAACAGAACATATGTAATACCATCTGCACCTGGAAAAAGAAACTCCAAAGACTATAAGATAACAGATTTGCTTTATCTTTGCCAAGCACATGTTGAATCTTCAATTCCATTTGATGATGTATTTAAACTAATTTCTGATCGCTATATGGGGATAGTATCAGACCTTGGTTTAAAAACTAATATTGAAGAACACTTAGCAATAATAAAAGAAAACATTTCAACTGGAGCATCTAAGGATTATGCAGCTAGTAGAGGTGAATACCTTAACGGTATTATCTTAGCTGACTATCTTGGATATACATTTATTGATGCAAAAGATGTAATAATTTTTGATAATAGTGGAACACTTGATATGATTCAAACTCATGAAAAGTTAAAAGAAAGACTTTCTACAGAACATAACGCTGTTATTCCTGGTTTTTATGGTTCTGATGCTACAGGAAACATTGTTACATTCTCAAGAGGTGGATCAGATGTAACAGGTTCATTAGTTGCTGCTGCTATTGATGCTACATTATATGAAAACTGGACTGATGTATCTGGATTTTTAATGGCAGATCCTAGAATAGTTAATAATCCAAAACAAATTGAAAATATAACATATAGAGAATTAAGAGAACTTAGCTATATGGGAGCATCAGTTTTACACGAAGATTCTATTTTTCCTGTTAGAGATGCCGGTATTCCAATAAATATAAGGAATACTAATAGACCTGAAGATAGAGGAACCTTCATTGTTAAAGATTTAAATTCCGATAATTTCAAACCTATAACAGGTATTGCTGGTAGAAAAGATTTCACTGTAATTTCTATTGAAAAGGCTCTAATGAATTCAGAGCTAGGTTTTTGTAGAAAAGTTTTAACTATTCTAGAAAATCATAATGTTAGCTTTGAAAATATGCCATCAGGAATTGATACTGTATGTTTTGTTATTTCAGATTGCTATCTTAAAGGTAAGGTTCAAACTATAGTTGATGAAATAAAGAAATCATGTAATCCTGATTCCATTCAAGTTCACCCTAACATGGCTCTAATAGCTACTGTTGGTGCTGGTATGGCTAGAAATAAGGGAGTTGCAGCAAAAGTATTCACTGCACTATCTTTATCTGATATAAATATTAGAATGATTGATCAAGGTTCAAGTGAAATAAATATTTTAGTTGGAATAGAAAATGATGACTTTGAAAAGGCTATAAATTCAATTTATAGTACATTTGTATAAGTTAAATATAAATTTTAGTGATTTATTAAAACAAATTACAAATTATTCTAGATTAACTAGCAAAATTTGATGTATAATAGTATATATGATAATAATTTATATTTATTATCATATATACTATTTTTATTAGAGGGGACATACTATGTTTGATAGTTTAAGTACACTGATCTTAGATGCACTTCCTTATGCTATCTGGGTTACAGATGTAGATGGAATATATATATATGCTAATGATTTTTTTTGTAAGGATGCACGAGTATCTAAAGAAAAAGTCATAGGTAATAGCTCTGAAAATTTATTTGGCAAAAAGGATTCAAATGACTTTAAAAATAGAGATAATATAGTATTATCCAAAAATGAAGCTCAAGGTTTTATTGTTAAATATAATAATCGTGTTGTTCAACAATATAAAAAACCTCTCTATTTTGATGGAGAATTAGTTGGTATATTGGGCTCATTTATAGACATAACAGATAGCTATAATTCTGCTATGGAAAATGAAAACAATAAGAATCTCCTTCAAACTATCTTTGATAATATACCCGATTTCATTTTTTTCAAGGATACAAATGGTTATTACAAAGGTTGTAATAAAGCTTTTTCAGAAAATATTCTTAATATATTTTCTGACTCACTTGAAGGAAAAACTGACTATGACCTACATCCAAAAGATATAGCTGAAAGTTTTATTGAAGCTGATAAACGTATTATGGAAACTAGGCAAAAAGAGACTGTTCATATATCAGTTCCAACTCCTCAAGGTGACACTATTTACATGGAAAATGTTAAGGCACCAATACTTGGTGATGATGATACTGTAAAAGGCATCGTTGGTATATCTAGAAACATTAATTATAGAAAACAATTTGAAGAAGAACTTTATAGATTAAGCTACACTGATAATTTAACTGGACTATATAATAGAACTTATTTTATTGATAGAATAGAAAAGCTATTTAAGAAAGAATACCTGCCTTTAAGTATAATAATGGGTGATATAAATGGATTAAAAATAATAAATGATTCATTAGGTCATCTAGAGGGAGATCAATTATTAAGCAAAATATCTAATATAATACTTTCATCCACACGAAAATGTGATTATGTTTTCAGATGGGGTGGAGATGAAATTATTATTCTAATGCCTAATTCAAATGAACATGTATGTCAAAATCTTATAGATAAAATCTATAAAAAATGTGAAGCATATCCTTCACAAAAAATACCTTTATCTATTGCATTAGGTAGTAGTGTAATTACTAGTTTAAATACTAATATTGATGATGCCCTTAAAATTGCAGAGGATAAAGTTTATAGAAATAAACTTCTTCAAACAAAAAGTTTCAGAAGCTCTGTTATTGATTCATTACTAAGGAGCCTAATGGAAAAATCAGAAGAAACAGAACAACATACTGAGAGATTAAATGAATATGCTGTTAAAGTTGGTAAAGTATTAGGCTTACAGAGTTGGGAATTAGATGAACTTTCTCTTGTTTGTAACTTACATGATATCGGTAAAATAGGGATTCCTGAAGAAATTTTAAAAAAACCTGGCAAGCTTACTAACGAAGAATATGAAATAATGAAACAACATTGTGAAAAAGGTTATAGAATAACCCAATCAATACCTGAATTGACTCATATTTCAAGAGCTGTTTTAGCTCATCATGAAAGATATGATGGAAAAGGATATCCCCTTGGGCTGAGTGGAGAAAATATTCCATTAATCTCTAGAATCGTGACTGTTGTTGATTCATATGACGCTATGACTAACGATAGATGTTATAGAAAAGGCATGTCTAAAAAAGAAGCTTCTGATGAATTATTAAGAAATGCAGGGCTTCAATTTGATCCAAATGTTGTTGATATTTTTCTAAGCGTTATATAATTTGTAAAAAATACCCACTAAACTTTAAAGCTTAGTGGGTATTTTTTATAGTTCAGCTATTGCTTCAATTTCAATTAAAACATCTAATGGTAACTTAGCAACTTGTACACAACTTCTTGCTGGTAAGATTTCACCAAAGTATTCAGAATACACTTCATTTACAGCTGCAAAATCATTCATATCCTTTAAGAAGATAACGCATTTAACAACCTTTTCTAATGTTGTTCCTGCTTCTTCTATAATCGCCTTAACATTTTCTAAACTTTGCTTTGTTGCAGCTTTTATCTCTGTAACAACTTCTCCGTTAGCTGGATTTACTGGAATCTGTCCTGATGTAAATACAAGATTCCCAACTTTAACACCTTGTGAGTATGGTCCAATTGCTCCTGGAGCATTTTCAGTACATATTAATTCTCTAGTCATAATTTCTCTCCTCTTTATCATAATACTTATGTAAATGTTTTACTAATTTTATTATAAGTGTTTACTACTAAACTTTCAACTACAACTTATCATAAAAATCTTTTAGCATTATCATCCCAGTTTTAATATTGTCTTTACTTGTAGCTAAATTAATTCTTACAAATCCATCGTAATTTGAAATAAATCTACTACCCGGTTCTAATAATACACCTGTAGCCTTAGCCAACTCTTTAGTAAAAGATTCTATATCATCAACTTTATTTAATTTTACCCAAAGTAAATATCCTGCTTTAGGTCTAATAATTTCAACATCACTTCCACTTAGTATATCAATGGCTAGCTCTATATTATCATTAATATTATTTCTCAATTCTCTAACCCACAATTCCCCCATAGAATAACAAGTAATTAAAAAATTTACTCCTACTCTATTTATAACTAGCTTATTTTTAGAAAGTTCATTTGATATATGCTCATAATTATTTCTACAACCAATCAACAAATACGATGCATTTAAGCCAGCTAAATTAAAGCTTTTATTTGGTGATGAACTGACTATTATTTTATCATAATGGTCAAAATATTGGCAAAGAGATATAAACGTTCCTTCTAATATCAAATCACTATGAACCTCATCTCCAATTAACAATATAGAATACTTTTTGCATAGGTTAACTAGTCTATCTATTTCATCCTTTTCCCATACTCTTCCGGATGGATTATGTGGATTACAAAATAAAATTGACTTAATATTTTCTTTTATTATAGTTTCTTCTAGTTCTATAAAATTAATTTTATATTCACCTTCAACTAAATTAAGCTTTTGCTGTATTAAATTTAACTCACTTCCTAAAACAACATCTCTAAAAGGTCCATATACTGGTGTAAATATACAAACATTGTCTCCCTTTTTTAGTATTGAAGTTAAGGCAACTTTAATGGTTGTTATTGTACCTATACCTGGCATTATCCATTCTTCTTTTAATTTGATTTTATACAAATTATCATACCATTTTTTTATACATAAGTTAAAATCATCTTGAACATGAAAATATCCAAAGTCACCATTTGTAATAAACTCATTAAAGGAACCTAATATTTCCTCAGGTAATCTATAATCCATATCTGCTATAAAGAATGGATATATTTCTTCCTTAACACCAGGAAATCTTTTTTTGATATAATTTATATTCCATTTCATAGAACCATTATTATTACGATTAAGTAGTTTTTCAAAGTTATACATATTAATTCCTTCTTTTATATTTTTCTAGGAACTCCTTTATAACCATGTCCATTGCAATATGAAAGTTTAATCTTGTATCTATATCATTATCCGAGTCCTTTGTATAAGCTGTATATATAATATGTGTTGCCATTTTCTCAAATGTAGAACCTCTTGATTCCGTAATTAAAACAACATCTATACCTCTTAAATTAGCTTCTACTAATACTTCTAACAACTCTGGAGTCTCACCACTCCTTGATAGTATAAAAACTAAATCTTCTCCTTTATTAAGAATCCTACTTGATAATCTCATAAACCTTGAATCATCATGTTGCTCTGCTGGGATTCCTAGTAATTGCAATTTTATTTGAAATATTTTACCAAGATAATTACTCATTCCCATTCCATATATAGTTATTTTTTTGCAATTAAGCATTTTATCAATAACCTGGTCATAATTAGATTGAGTAACTAAATTGTATGTATCAATCATCATGTTTATAAAAGTGTTATCTTTTTCTTTTATATTTTCTTCTTCTTCTATTTTACTAAAATAATCATCTTTAAAATTAAGAAAACTATTGTATCCAAGTTTTTTACTCATTCTATGTATACTAGTATTACTAACTGCAAATTTCTCTGATACATTTTGTATCGTAAAATTTTTATAATTGAAATAAGATTTGTTTTCCAAAAGATTTTGTAAAAGTTCTTTTTCCATATTTGTAAGAAATTTTGCATTATTAGAAATCGCTCTGTGTAATCTCATACAGTCACCTTCTTTTGTTAATCATAGTAACTAGTATACCAAAATTCTTTATACTTTTAAATGAATATACTTTTAAATTATAATTTTGGAGAATAGCATTTTATACTACTCTCCTTATATTAAATCTAAAATTTATGGATACCTATTCTACTGCTTCTTCTTTTCTATATTGTTTATCTAATGCCATAACGAATGGATAGTATATTATTACTGAAGCTGCTATTGCTATAATTTGAACTACTGCACCTTGCCATCCACTTACTAAGAAACCTGATACTAATGGAGGAGTTGTCCATGGAGCTATAACCCCATTAAATAAGGGCATAAATCCTACACTTATTGCACCATAAGCTATAAAACAAGATACTATTGGAGCTAATGTTATTGGTACTATCATTAATGGATTTAAAACAATCGGAATACCAAACACTAATGGCTCATTAATATTAAATATTGTTGGAACTGCGCTTAATTTACTCATCATCTTTAATCTTTGAGATCTAGCAACTAGAATTAACGAAATTATTAATCCCACTGTCATACCTGCTCCACCAATTGTAGCAAACTGATCTATCATTTGTATTGTACCAATATTTCCTGTTTCTAATGTTAAACTTCCTGCTTTAAATAATTCTAAGTTTTCCATTGAATTAGCATTTAAAACTGGGTTAACTATTGAGTTAACAACTGTTGGATGTATACCAAACCACCATAAGAATCCATTCAATCCTCCAACAACTGCAATTGCACCTATTGTTGATGTTAGTCCTTGAAGTGGAATTTGTAACATTTTATAAACAAACTCATGTAATGATGATCCTTGTGATATAAATATACCATTTATAACTAATGCAACCATTACTACAATAATTCCTGGTACTAAAGAAGTAAAACTTCTTGAAACCATTTCAGGAACGCTATCTGGTAATTTTATAACTAACTTTTTATTTATTACAATTCTATAAACTTCAACTGATAAAATTCCTATTATAATTGCTGTGATTACCCCTTGTGTTCCAAGCCAAGTCATTGATAAAACCTTATTAATAACTTCCCCTGACTCTGCAACAACAAATTTTGGTGTTACTATAACATATGCAACAATACTCATTATCATAGTTGCTAATGCATCCAGTTTATATTCTTTTCCAAGTTTATAAGCTATTGTACCAACTAACATGAATCCCATCATATTAAATGTAGCTCTATAAGCTGGTTCTATATAAGCTTCCCACCCTTGTCCAAATATTCCTGACATAAATTCTGAATATCCGTTTATTGGGAAGTCAGTTATTAATAAAAATAATGACCCTATAATTGTTAATGGCATTATCGCTAAGAATCCTGAACGCAATGCATTAATATGTCTTTGTGTTGAGAACTTAGCAACCTTTGGTACTATATGCTCCTCAACATACTGTGTAAATTTATTCATTTGTTCTTCCCCCTCGTTTAATATCGTTTACATTTATAATTCTACATCTTTATACTTTACAAGTAAATTTCTAAAGTCGGAAAATTTTCCATTAAACTAATTCATCCTCCATTGTTAATTAAATAGACTTACACGAAGAAAATATCGTATAAGTCTATTTAATTAATATTTGTATGCTCTCAATAATTAATTATTCTCTATTTATAGTAGCTATTAATCTAATCTCTTCAATATCATCTCTATTAAAAATTTCTTTTGCCCACTTAATTTCATCAATACTAGTTAATTCTTTAGTAATATATTTATTTGTTTTATCCTCTTTATTAGTTTGTATTATAATTCCTCCACCTGCGATATCATAACCATCAACTAATACAAATCTTCCAGTATTATTAATATTATTGAATATATCTATAGCTATTTTTTCTTTAGTTTTTATTACTATCTCCGCAACTTCATTCTTATTTACATACTTTTTATCACCTAAACTCTCTAATGTAGCTGTATCAATTACCTTATTTATCTCAACTACCTCACACTCCACTTGACTAGTTGCCATTCTTAATACATACTTTTTACCTTTTATCAAACGATCATTACCCATCCAAAAAACTGATGTTAAAAATTGATTTGAAACTTCTACTTGATCTTCTCCTTTTTTTGTTATAATTTCTCCTCTTTTATTAAAAAACTCATCCCTGAAAGTAATTCCTACAGACATTTGGTATGAAATTCTTTCTTTTATTTCTTCATTCCATCCCTCTATACTTTCAACAACAGTTCTATTCATACTTGGATATATGATAACTTCATCTCCTACATTTAGGCTTCCACTTTCAACCCTTCCAACAATAATCCTTCTATCATCAAACTTATATACATCCTGTATTGGCATTCTAAATGCCTTTGATTCTTCTAAATATCTTTCCTGAATGCCATCTATACTTTCAATGATTGTCCCACCCATATACCAATTTAAATTATTACTACGTTTCGTTATATTTTCACCATTTATTGCAGATATAGGTATAAATCCTAATGGAAAAATCCCTATCTCTGATAAAAATTCACTAAAATTCTTTTCTATATTATCAAATATTTCTTTACTATAGTTTACTAAATCCATTTTATTTACTATCACAAATACTTTCTTTATACCCAATAAAGATAATATAAATCCATGTCTTTTTGATTGTTCTTGAATTCCTTCTTTTGAATCTATTATTAATAAAGCCGCTTCAGCGTTAGATGCACCACTTATCATATTTTTTAAAAATTCCTTATGTCCTGGAGCATCAATTATAACGTAATCCCTTTTTTTACTACTAAACTTTATATTTGTTGTATCAATTGTAATACCTTGATTTTGTTCTTCCTCAAAAGCATCTAGTAAATACGCATATTCAAAAGTTTTTCCTTTTTCAGCAGATACTTTTTTTGCTCTTTCAATAGCATCTAATGGCAAAGATTTAGTATCATATAATAACCTTCCTATTAATGTAGATTTTCCATGATCTACATGTCCTACTACTACAATATTCATAAAATCACTCCTTACATATACCCTAATTTTCTTAATTTTTCCATAGCATGAGCATCCTCTTGATCCTGAGCTCTCCCTGATCTTTCCCTTTGATCTGTAGATTTTAACTCCTCAATAATTTCATCTATAGTTACAGCATTTGATTCTATAGGAGTAGTACATGGTGCACATCCTAAACTTCTGTATCTTTTACCATCCTTTGCAAAATACAAATCTATTAATGGTATATTTTCTCTTTTAATATACTCCCAAACATCAAGTTCAGTCCAATGTAATATTGGATGTACCCTTATATGATTTCCCTTAGGAAATGATGTTTTAAATTGATCCCACATCTCTGGTGGCTGATCTGCATAATCCCACTCACTATCTAGTGTTCTTTCAGAAAATACTCTTTCCTTACTTCTAGATCCCTCTTCATCTCTTCTAATTCCTAAAATTAACCCTTCAAATCCATACTCCTTCACAACCTGTGATAATCCTTCAGTCTTTAATGCCTTACAGCAAACAAGTCTCCCATGACTTGGTCCCATTCCTAATGCTAAAGCCTCTTGATTAATATGAACAATCAAGTTTATTCCCATTTCTTTTGCTATTCTATCTCTATACTCTATCATTTCTGGTATTTTATATGTTGTATCTACATGAATAAATGGAAATGGGCAATGTCCAAAAAATGCCTTTTTAGTTAACCACATTAATACAGTTGAATCTTTACCTATACTCCATAACATTCCTAATTTCCCTAAATTCTTATACGCCTCTCTTAAAATATAAATACTTTGTGCTTCTAACCTATCTAATCTATCCATAATTCTTCCCCCTTAATATTTATTGCTTTCTGAATCTATTGTTATAAATTCTTCTATTTTATTATCTTTTTCAAAAATCCACTTACTACTACTCCCTAGTTTATTAACCTTCATAACACCTCCATCACCTCCAATATCTGTCCCCAAAAAATATATAATTGCATCATGTCCGCACTCTTTTAAACATGCTGCACATCCCCAACATAAATCACCCTCTTTTATCTCTGCTTTACCATCACCCTTTGTATCTATAATATTTCCTGGGCATATATTCACACATTTTCTGCAACCAATACACTTATCTTCATCTATTTTAATGCTCAATATAGCCATCTCCTTTATTTATTTTTCGCTTTATTATTTGAATTTTATTATTCCTTAAAATACTATTTATAAAAACTTCATAATCATCTCTTATACCCTTGTGTGAAATATTTTGTCCATATGCTTTAAACCTAGTTTCCTTTCTTTCTAACATGTGTCTTATTAAGACTCTAGCTATGAGTAGTCTATCCTTTAATTCATAGAAATTTATCAACTCTTTATATGTTTCTACTTTGGTGTCTTCTATTATTCTAGATAATCTTTCAATTTCTTTTTCTGCTATCATTAATCTATTATCTGAATACTCATAATAACTTGTTATTCCACCTGCATATTCATCCATTGTTTTTTGCATTAACTCTTCCACCTCCTTAGTCCTATATTCATATAGTTTTACTCGGATTAAAGGGTTTAAAATTAAGAGCCTTAGCTCTTCTTCTTCATTTATATCTAACTTTATTATTTTTCTATTATCTATATATTCCACAATTGATTCAATTGCAATTTCACCTTCTACCATTGCACCAGTTACATACTTTTTCGGACTTCCTCCAGCCACATCACCTGCAGCATATAACCCTTTTATTGTTGTGCTTCTATCTTTATTAATCCAATATCCTGATGATGAATGTCCTCCTACTATATAAGGTTCTGTCCCTTCTATCTCAACATTTTCTTCTTTAATATTTATATCATTATCAAACCACTTTAATACTTGTGCAGGTGCCATATTTAAATAAGCTAACTTTAATTGTTTTTCTTCTTTTATAGAAATTCCAGCTGTTTTTAAATAACAAGGTCCTCTGCCCTCTTTATTTTCAATTATTGTTGCTAACAATCTAGTTTGTGTACTTTTATCTACATACTTTTTTAAATATTCTTCTCCTAATGCATTAATTTGCGTAGCTCTTATACCTTGAGCAATTGTGCCTGTTGGTGAAATTGTTCCTTTTATTCTAAGTGCTATGAATCTACATTCAAAACTTGTCATTTCAGCTCCTGCTCTTATTCCCATAGCTAATCCTGAACCAACATTAAATGGTGAATACCACATCTTATGCTTCGAAAACCCCGAGCTATTAGGCTTATAAATACCTGATGCACCACCAGTAGTACATAGTATTGCTTTTGCATAAATTAACACAATGTCATTCTTAATACTATCTATTCCCACTACCCCTATAACTTTATTATTTTTTATAATATAATCAATGATTGTTACTTTCTCTAACACTTTTATATTCTTATACTCTCTCACCTTATTAGAGATTATAGGTTTTATATTCTCTCCATTAATTTTTACACTTCTTTTTCCCCTTTTAATATATTTACCTGATTCATCTTTTAGAAATGGTAAACCCATATTTTCTAAATCTTTTGTTACCTTTTCCAACCTTTCTGCAATAGTATATAGTAAATCTTCTCTTACTATATTTTGAAATTCATTTTTTACATATTTAACATAATCACTAATGTTATCATCCTTATCTAAATATGCATTTATCGCATTTACTCCTGCTGCCAAACATCCACTTCTTTTTATATTTGCCTTATCTACTACTATGGCATCATACCTTCCATTCTTCCCAACTGTTATTGCAGCATAACATCCTGCAGCACCACCTCCAATTATTAAAACATCAGTCTCCCATCGCATCATATTACTCACCCCATACATAACTAGTTATTTTATTTATTGCCTTCTCAATGGATACATTAGCAGTATTTATCTCAATTTCTGGATTTAATGGTTCCTCAAATACAGCTGATATTCCTGTAAACTCTTTCAATTCTCCCTCTCTAGCTTTTTTATATAAGCCTTTGACATCCCTCTCTTCACATACTTCTATAGGTGTATTTACAAAAATCTCTATAAAATCATCTTTAAAAATATTTCTAGCAATCTCTCTTTCATTAGCAAATGGTGATATATAACTTACCAACACAATTATTCCATTATTAACTAATAATTTAGCTACTTCCCTTACACGTCTTAAATTTTCCCTCCTATCACTACTTGAAAATCCTAAATCATTACACAGTCCAAACCTTAGGTTATCCCCATCTAAAACAATTACTAATTTCCCTTTTTTAGTTAAATCACACTCTAATTTTTTTGCCAAAGTTGATTTTCCTGAACCTGACAATCCAGTAAACCAAAGAACCCTCCCCTTTTGATTTAGAAGTGTTTCTTTATCATTTCTAGTTACTGAAAAAACCTCTTTAAAAATATTATCCATATTTAACCTCCTAACCACCTTTACAGCAATAATATTTAAACATATTTAAAATCTTACGTTTATTTTTAGCATATCTTCATTAAGTGAGAATCCAAATTCTATGATTTGCCTATCCACTAGTTAATTGAAATATGATTTCATAAACAATAAAAAAGACTTTTTTCTATATAAGAAAAAAGCCTAATAAACCTATTGGTATTTACTTCTTTCTTATATCTCAGGAAAACCTGCAGGAATTAGCACCACTCTAAAGAAATATGATTCTAAAGTAGGTTGCTGGGCATCATAGGGCCAGTCCCTCTGCCACTCTTTATAAGAATTATTAACTTTGATAACATTATAAACCAATAAACCAATATTTGTAAATACCTTTTTAAAATTTTTATTTCATTGTATCAAAAAGATTTTGGGATTCTTTAGATGTAATATCAACTATCTTATAGAAGTACTCTTTTTGTGACAAGTCATCTCTTTGTAACTCTGTATCTATTTTTCCATCTCTAATAAATACAAGTTTTTTTGTATAACTTGCAATCATAGAATCATGTGTAACCATTAATATAGTAACTCCATCATTCTCATTTAACTCTTGTAATAACTTAAGTAACTCATGAGAATTTTTTGAATCTAGATTACCAGTTGGTTCATCAGCAACTATCATTTTAGGTTCTGCAACTAAAGCTCTTGCACAAGCCGCTCTCTGCCTTTGTCCACCTGAACATTCTATTGGAAACTTATCTAAATACATTGTTAATTCTAATCTCGCTGCAATCTCTTCTACTCTTTTATTAATAAATTCTTTATCCTTTGATGCTAATACTAAAGGTACTGCTATATTATCTCTAACTGTTAATGAATCTATTAAATTAAACTCTTGAAATATAAACCCTATATTCTCATATCTAAACTTACTTATATCTGTTTCACTTAAAGACGTTACATTTTTCCCATTAATCTCTACTCTTCCCTTTGTTGGTCTGTCTACGGTAGAAATAATATTTAAAAAAGTAGATTTCCCTGAACCCGATGGCCCCATTATACCAATAAAATCTCCCTCTCTTATTGTTAGATTAACTCCATCTAATGCTTTAAACTCAACTTCTTTTTTACCATATATTTTAACTAAATCACTCGCAATTACAATCTCTTTCATCTGCTTCACACCCTCCTTATTAACACTCACCATTTAAATATTTAAATACACTTTTTTTATAAATATGAACAGATATAATATAAGCTATTAACATGACTGCTATGAACATACATATACTATTTATTGCAAAACTTATTACCATTACTTCACTTATAATAGCTGCTGCACATATTACAATCATATAATAAACTATAATTCCAATAATAATTGAATATAACCAAACCATTTCACCAACTATTATTTTTCTCACTTCCTCATTTGTATAACCTATTAATATTAATTGTTTAAAATTTCTTTTCCTATTTTCAGCTTCTATTGCAACCTTATAAATAAGAATTAAAGCAATTAATATTGTAGTAACTACAAGCGAAATAATAGCAAACATTTTTATTAATGGAGAATCGCTTAATTTACATGCCATAACTATGAAATTAATTGAATAAACAATTTGTATTCCTACAATATACGCAATTTTTCTAAAAGAATATTGTAAATTGCTAGTTACCATTAAAGTAATTCTATTTTTATATCCCCTTTTCTTTTTAAAATTTTCTAAAATTACAGGTACATGAAACATAATAGCTAAACATGCAATAAATGAACATGATAAAATTACATTTTCAATTATTGAATACTTTTCATTGTTAGGTACCTTCATAAAAAATGTAGCTAGTAAAATAATTCCTGGCAATAATGAACCTATCCAATAAATAGCTCCTGGAACTTTATACTTAACCTTAAATGGTGTATATTGTGATTGTTGCATTGATATTAAATCTTTTATTTCCTTTCTAAATGCAAATCCCATATTTATCATTACAATCCATATAAATTCCATTACTACAATAATACTTGTATACATTAACCCTTCTAATGATATAGTAAATATGCTTCCTGTAATACCTAAAGTTGAATACATTATTTTCAAAAATATAGGCATCATAATAATACCAAAAACTATACCTAATCCTAATCCTACTGAAATAATAACTATATTTTGATAACCAATTATTGATGCAATTTCTCCTGGCGTTCTTCCACTAAGTGTAGCAATTGCAATCTCCTTTGATTTCTTGATTATAAAATAGGAATTTGTGAAAAACACTAACACCATAACAATTACCATTACCATTAAAGTAATTGCTGCATATCCCATATAGTTGGCATCACCATGTTTAAATGTTACAAATTCCCCATTATACATTAAATTGAATAAATTAAATAATACTGCATTTGATATTATTATTGATACAACAAAAAAAATACATTGCCTTATTTCAGCTTTTAACATTTGTTTAGCAAACGTATATACTCCCAAAATTCTCTCCCCCTTACTATTTATTTAATTATTTCCAATTATTCATAGTTTTATTTTACATTATTTATTCGTAAAATAAAATTAGATTCTTTCACTATTTAAAAAGAATCTGATTTTTATTTTAATCTCGTGCAAAGTCTCTTAATCTAAATGTCCCAGCTGTAAAGAAGCATAGAGACATAAGAATAATTATAATTGCGCTAAATATAATATTTTCTCCCATCAATATATTGCTCATCCAATGAAATGGACTTATTTTAGCTATATTAGTTAATGCTTCTGGAACATCTCCTAATAACTCCATATTTAATGATGTCATACTCATTACAAATGTTATTAGTCCAAAAATAACAACTGATAATTCTGCTGATGATTTTGTTTTAAACCATCTTGCAGCTGCCATTGTTACAGCAGTACTAAAAAGTGAACTTAATATCATAACAAATATTACACTAGCTACACTTTCTATTTTAAATTGATTTACCTTTGCCAAAACTATAAATGTTACTGATGTTAATGTAGATTGTATAATAAATATTGATAAATATAATCCACCTAAAATTTCTACATCCTTATTAGCGGTTGTTATACTTCTTTTTAATATATTTTCATCCTTTAATTGAATTATATCTTCTGCAATTAATCCACCTGACAGTAACATAAAATAGCATACCATTAATATTAACATTATTATTTGAGAGGTGTTTTCCTTTATATTAAACTCTATTTCAGTATCAATTAAATATGATGGTGTTTTACCAGTTATAGTCTTCTGTATTATCTCATTTATTGCATGTTTCTTTGTTATATCTCCTGTATTTTCTCCACGTGCAATTATCTTAATAGTTGGTATTTCCTTATTACTAAGTCTTTCTCCAAAAGTTTTATCTAAATAGTATACTTCTGAAAGTTCTCCCTCTTCTACCATACCATACACTTCATTTATATCCTTATCAGAAATAATCTTTACTTCAAATTCTTCTTTTAAGTCATTAATAAAATTTGTTACTGTACTATTATCATTATCCTCACTATAAATATTAATTTTTGTTTTAGAATTAACATCTTCCCCTGCATTACCAAAAACAAATGAAATCATAATAACAGGTAGTACAACCAACATTAAAATCACTTGAGGATTTTTTATAAGTCTCTTTATATTAACCCAAGTTAACCATATCAGCTTCATTTTTACCCTCCCTTTTCTTTTCAACAATCATAGTAATTCCATATAGTATACATGCTGTAGCAATTAAAACTACTCCTATTTCCATCTTAGAGGTAATTGCATTAGTTCTTTCAAAACATTTAAATAGATCTCCAATATATTTTGTTATTGATAAATTTGCTAATATATTCTCAGACTCAAAAAATGTTCCACCACCAACTATAGGTAACATAAAAATTATACTAGAAATTACCTTAGAGTATTTCTCACCAAATACTGTTGTTATAAATGCTATCATACTAGTTATTACTGTTGCTGCTATTGTTACTATCATAATTAAAATTAATATATTTCCTGTAAATGCTACTCCGGAAATTCTATATGCTAAACAATAAAGTAATATAGTTATAAAAATATATATTAAATTTGTTAAACTCTTCATATTTAATATTTTCCATCTACAGTTTGGAGTAGTGTATACCCTTTTGTTTGTTTCTCTATACTTTTTATCATTTGTAAAAGTAACCATACTAAGTATTAACATCCCAATTACAAAGCTTAACATAGAAACTGAATAGAATGCATAAGTACTATCTATCTGCTTTTCCTCTCTTTGTATTACCTCAAAAGATGCCTTTATATTCTCATCATTATCAATATCATACATTGCCATATGATATGAATTTAATAATTCTTTGACTATTTGTAATCTAATTGGTGGGGTATCATTTTCCTTTATGATAATTGAATTTTTTTCTGACTTACTAATACTATTTTCATATCCATTTGGAATAATAACAGTGGCCTCTTGCTCTCCATCATTATTAATAATCTCTAGTGCTACATTCGCTTCACTACTCTTAAGAAAATCTATTAATAGATCTGACTTCTCTGTCTTATCCTCATCATTAATATATATCTTAACAGGATTAATTTCCATATCCTCTGCTCCGTGAAGTGTATCATTCATAAATCCCATTACAGCTCCTATAATTAGAGGTAGCCCTATAAAATATAGTATACTAACCTGGAAATTACTCATGAGATTTTTTATAGTTATCTTTATATATTCTAATGTTCTCATAATTGCCTCCTAATCTCTTAAACTTTTCCCAGTTAAAGCTAAGAATACATCTTCTAATTTTGGCTCTTCATAATTTATTTTTAATATACTACACCCTGACTCCTCTAAAATAGTTAATGCTTCCCCTAATTTAAAGTTTTCAGTTATTGTTAGATTAATTTCATCACTTTCCTCTTTTAACTCTACAATCCCCTTTAGTGCTTTTAATCCATAAATTATTTCTCCACTTTTATTTGATACTTGTATATTAATTTTTTTATTAGTAAATACTGAATTTTTAACTTCGGTAAGCCCACCATAAGCTACCTCTTTTCCTAAATCCATTATAAATACTCTATTACATAACTCCTCTATTTCCTCCATATAATGAGATGTATAAATTACAGTTGTTTTAAGCTCTTTACATATTCTTTTTGTAAATTCAAATATATGATTTCTTGATTGAGGATCTACCCCTACTGTAGGTTCATCCATTATTAAAACTTTTGGTCTGTGCATAATTGCAGCCGCAATATTTAATCTTCTTTTCATACCACCAGAAAATTTCTTTACTTTCTCTTTTTTTCTATCCTGTAATCCAGTAACCTCTAATGCTTCATTAATTCTCTCTTTTAAAACTCTACCTCTTAATCCATATAGAGCTCCAAAAAATTCTAGATTATCATAAGCCGTTAAATTCTCCATTAAAGCCAACTCTTGTGGAACAACTCCCAATACTTCCTTAGCTTTTATTCCGTTTTTATTTATATCATGTCCACCAATCTCAATCTTACCTGAATCACTTAATAATAATGTGCTCATTATATTTATTAATGTAGATTTTCCAGCACCATTTGGCCCTAACAAACCAAAAATTTCACCCTCATTTATCTCAAATGAAATATTATCTAAAACTATTTTATCCTTAAATCTTTTAGTACCATTCTTAACCTTAACTATACTCATAAAAATTGCCTCCCTGCTTTATCTTATGTATTTATAATACTAAAAGCAGAAAGGCAATACTATTATCATAAGTCACTTCATACAATGACTTAAGTCACTATTCTATTTTTAAATGCAAATATGGCAATTTGTGTTCTATCCCTTAATTCAAGCTTTGAAAGGATATTAGTAATATTGTTTTTAATAGTACCCTCTGATAAAAATAGCTTCTCACTTATTTCCTTGTTAGTTAATCCATTTGCTATGGACTGAATTATATTTATTTCTTTTTCAGATAATCCCAAGTCATCCTTTGACATCTCATCCTTAGACACCTCTAACCCCTTTATCATTTTATTAGCAATCTCTGGGTGAAAAACTATATTCCCTTTAAATACACTCTTTATCCCCTCGTATATCAGATCGTGTGAACTATCCTTAAGTAAATACCCTGAAGCACCATAATTTAAAGCTTCATGAATATACTCTTCATCCTTAAATGTTGTTAGAACTAATATTTTAATATTAGAAAATTGCTCCTTTATTAATCTTGTTCCCATTACCCCATTACATTCTGGCATTCTGATATCCATCAATACAATTTCAACTTCATTCTTTCTACAAAACTCAACAGCCTCATATCCATTCCCACAAAGTCCTACAACTTCGATATCATTAAAACTAGATAAAATAATCTTCAAGCCTTCCCTTATTAATTTTTCATCATCAACTATTAATAACTTCATTAAACCTCTCCCCCACTATTTTTTCTTAACATTATATTTATAGAAAATCCATTATCTTTTCCACTAAATTTAACATTTCCATTTAATTCTTCTACCCGCTCTCTTATCCCCTTTAATCCTAATCCACTTTCAACTATTTTGCTACATCCAATTCCATTATCCTTTAATATTACTACTAATCCATCATCAGAAAAATTCATCCTAAGTTGTATACAGCTAGCTTTTCCATGTCTTGTAGCATTAGATAATGCTTCCTGTATTATTCTATATAAGGATGTAACTTGATTTGAAGTTAAATGCCATATATTTTTTGATACTCTAAAATCCACCTTAACACCAGTAAGCTTACTAAAATTTTTAGTTAATTCCTCTATGCTAAATATCCCCTCATACTTTTCATATTCAGATGGTTTTAGTTGTTTAACAGCTATCCTTACATCCTGAAGACTATCATTTACAAATTCCCTTAAAAGAGGAATCATTGAACTCAATTGACTTTCTTCTTTATTAGAAATCCTCTCCATAGCTGATAACTGAATCATTGTAGTTGATAGAGCATGTCCAACACTATCATGAATTTCTCTAGATATCCTATTTCTTTCTTTTAATAAGGTTAGTTCTTCTATTGAGGCAGCATAGTTTTCTAACTGTTTATTTGCTTCTTTTAATTGGATTTCTTTAATCCTTAATTTATCATATAATTCTTGTGCTGTTACTTTTTCCTGATTCTCACAATATAAATACTTTAATATAATTACTAAAACGGCTATATAAATAACGTTTACTATTCCATCATATATATTATTATTTACAATTAAACATAATGATATGAATCCAAAAATACCAATAATAATTCTTGATTGTTTTAATTTTAATATTATGAAACAATCAATAATAGCCGGTATACTATATATAATTAAGTTACCCGAATATAGTTGATATGCTATTAATGATATTATAAACTCTAATGTTATTGAAATATAGTTAACTGCTCCCTTTAAATAAAATAACCTTAGTTGATTATTTATTATATATAAACATATAAAAATTACTGATATAAGCGAATTTTCTTTATATCCTAAAATCAATTGCATAGATATAGCAAACAATGCCATGTATCTAATTATTAAAAACTCCTTTTCCCTCTTCATACCCAAACCCCTCTTCTATACTTTAAATACTATAACTTATTTAAGAAAAGTGCCTTAAAATGTTATTCATTTTAAAGCACTCTAATCTTTATTATGTTGTAAACTTTAATTATTTTCTTCTAATATACATACACCTAAAGCCTTTGGACCTGTATGTATTCCCATAGCAGCTCCTATTGTCTCTAAACTTATTCCTGTTACATTTGAATTATCTTTAAACACATCATAGAATGCCTTAGCTTCTTCTATCGCATCTCCGTTTAAAATCCATAGCCTACATTTTCCTTTTTCTAGATACTCGTCTACTATACCTTTTAATTTAGAAATAGCTTGCTTTCTTCCTCTTGTTTTACCAAATGGATAAAGTTCGCCTTCCTCTGAATGATGTATTATTGGCTTTATATTTAAGATTTGTCCTAGTTTCCCTTGAACTCTTCCCATTCTTCCACCTTTAATTAAATATTCTAATGTATCTAAAGTAACATACCCATTTACTCTTTTTCTTATATCCTCAAGACCTTCCATAATCTTATCAACTTTTAAGTTTTCTTTTATCAGTTTAGATGCTTCTATACAAATAGCTCCAACTGGGAATCCTAAAGTTTTTGAATCAAAGAAGTGGAATCTCATTTTTGGATAATCTTCACTAAATAATCTAATACTATTGTATGTACCTGAAAGTTTACTTGAAACGGTTACTACTATAATGTCAGTATATCCATCTTCTTGTAGCCTGTCTAAAACTTCCCCTGAATACTTTAAGTCTGGTAATGAAGTTGTTGGGTGTTCCCCATTATGTAGAGTTACATACATTTCTTCTGATGAAATTGTTATCTTGTCCAAATACTCTCTATCAGAATAAATAATTCTAAATGGTAACATATTTATGTCATATTTTTTTAAGTCTTCGTTTTTAAGGTCACAACTACTATCTGTTAATAACGCGATTTTCTCCAAAATATAATCCTCCTTAGCACGTCCTTACTTAGAATAATAACATATTAATTAAAAGGTAACAACGAGAAAAGTCATATATTTATTAAAAAATATTTAATTATGTATAAAAATACAGAGGAAGAGTATGTAATACATTCCCCTCCTCATATTTTAAAGTGGCTTTGCCTTTTTATTACCTGTTTTTGCTGGCCCTTGTATTTCCGGAACATCCTCAGCTTCATTATGATTATTATAACGTGGCTTATGATTACTTTCTGTTCCATGTGGATCATTTGGACTTGGTCTTCTCATTCCTGCCTTAGCCATAATCTCACTTCCTTTCTTCTTTAGTATTTTTAAAATTAGATTTTTTTATTCTAATTATTTTCTAAAGAAGTAAGTATATTTTTAGTTATTATAGAAAAGATTAGCTGATGGCCATTCAGGGTCACATGTTATATCTACACCTAATTTTCTAAATGTTTGCTCATCATTGCTAGAAATTATTGTAGTAGAATGTGCTTGACATCCTTTCAGTTTAGCTAATTGGTCTAATGCTAATTGTGCTGTTGGATTAGTAGCTGCACATATGCTTAATGCCATTAAAATTTCTTCACTATTTAATGAAGAGTTTTTATTTCCTAAAGTTTTTTCTTTAAGATTCTTAATTGGCTCTAACACTACTGGAGATAATAAATGTAGTGAATCTCCTACATTTGCTAAATGCTTAATTGCATTTAATATTACTGCTGCAGTCCCCTCCATTATTTCTGAAGTTTTTCCTGTAATAACTGTTCCATCCCAAAGCTCTAAAGCTACTACTGGGCAAGCTTCATTCTTTTCAGCCTTTTCTTTTAATTTAGCTGTATATTCTCTTGCTGGTAAGACAACTTTTCTATCAATAGCCTTTAAGTTAAGTTCTTCCATTATTAACTTACTTCTATCAAAAGTATCTTTATCTACATATCCCTTTTTGTACTCACAACTTGTTTTAAAGTATCTTCTTATTATCTCTTGTCTTGATGCCTCTTTAACAACCTCATCATCAACAATACCATATCCTACTCTATTTACACCCATATCAGTTGGTGATTTGTATATTGAATCTGTTCCAGTTATTTTTTCTATTATTCTTTTTAATACTGGGAATGTTTCAATATCCCTATTATAATTTACAGCCATTTTGTTATATGCATCTAAGTGGAATGAATCTATCATATTAACATCTTTTAAATCTACTGTTGCTGCTTCATATGCAATATTTAAAGGATGTTTTAATGGCACATTCCATACTGGGAATGTTTCAAACTTAGAATATCCTGCTGCATTTCCTCTTTTATTTTCATGATATAACTGACTTAAACAAGTTGCTAACTTTCCACTTCCTGGACCTGGTGCCGTAACAACAACAATTGGCTTAGTAGTTTCTATATAAGGGTTTTTTCCATATCCCTCTTCACTTACTATTGTATCTACATCTGTTGGATATCCCTTAGTTGCTTCATGTTTATAAACCTTTATTCCTCTTCTTTCAAGTTTATTTATGAATACAGTTGTAGCTGGTTGCCCACTAAATCTAGTAATTACAACACTATTAACTTCTAGGTCATAACCTCTAAGATCATCTATAAGTCTTAATACATCCATATCATATGTAATACCAAAGTCGCCTCTTATTTTATTTCTTTCAATATCACCTGCATAAACACAAATTACTACTTCAACTTTTTCTCTTAACTTATGTAATAATTTAATTTTTGCATTTTCATCAAAGCCAGGTAAAACTCTTTTTGCATGAAGGTCAAATAATAATTTCCCCCCAAATTCAAGATAAAGCTTATCATAGTTATTTACTCTTTCTAATATATACTTTGATTGTTCTTCTAAATACTTTTCATGATCAAAACCAATTTTCATATCTATTACCTCACTTTATATTTTGAATAATTATATTGATATTCTTCACTTCTTTTTTAAAACTATTTTATATTATTGCATAAAATCATATAACATTACAATATTTTTTATTAGAATTTTTAATAATCTTTGTTAATATATTCATAAATTTTTTAATATTTATCTAGATTTATATTCTAGTTTTAAAACTTTAAAGGACTATATCATTAAATTTCGATATAGTCCGTTTAACTTAGTTATATAAAATTCTACTTTTAATAAAAATTCTATTCATATGAATTAAAATCTTATAGATTATCTATTAAATTTTCCTCAACATTTTTCACATCGTCGTTAAATGCTTTTTTATAAAATACTACGAAGCAAGCTAATGTTGTTAATGCTGCCAATATATCAGCAACTGGTTCTGCTAATAATGTTGCCATTAGCTTATCTTCAAAGAATATTGGTAATATAAATACTAATGGTATTAGTAATATAATTTTTCTTAAAAGAGCTAAAATTAATGACTTTTTAGCTTGTCCTAATGCTAAGAATGTTTGTTGGCAAGCTACTTGAACTCCAAAAATAAATATTCCAGCAAAATAAATCCTTATACTCCAGCTTGTTATTTCAATTAGCTCTGGCTTACTATTAAATATACTTACAAATAACTCTGGAACAATCATTAATGCTCCCCATAGTACAACTGTATACGCTGTAGTACATGCTATTAATAATTTAAATGTCTTCTTAACTCTATCATATTGTTTTGCCCCATAATTATATGATATTATCGGTTGCGCTCCCTGTGTTAACCCCATATTAGGTAGCATAATAATTTGCATTATACTTGACATTATTGTCATAGCACCAACAGCTAAATCACCACCATATTTCAATAATTGATTATTTAAGGAAATTAACACTAAACTTTCAGTTGCTTGCATTATAAATGGTGAAACTCCTAATGCCATAATTCCTAATGCAATTTTTCTATCTAGTTTTAAATTTTCTTTTTTTATTTTTAATAGACTCTTCTTCCCATATAAGAAAATTAAGACCCATATAGCTGATACTGCTTGTGCCAATATTGTAGCTAGAGCAGCCCCTTTAACACCAAGGTCAAGGCCAAATATAAATACTGGATCTAATACAATATTTATTACTGCGCCAAGCATAACTGTATACATTCCAATTTTTGCAAATCCTTGTGTTGTTATATAAGGGTTTAATCCCATTGCAATCTGTACGAATATTGTTCCTAAAAGATATATTGTAATATAATCCATTGCATATCCAATTGTGGCATCACTAGCTCCAAAAGCCCAAAGTATAGGCTCCCTGAAAATTAATATACCAACAGTTAATATAACTGATGCAATAACTAATAAAGAAAATGAATTCCCCATTATTTTTTCTGCACCATCATTATCTTTTTCTCCCATTTTTATTGCTGCAAGAGGAGCTCCTCCCATTCCAAGCAATGCACTAAATGCTGAAACTATTATAATTATTGGGAAAGCAACTCCAACTCCTGCCATTGCAATTTCCCCGTTTTCTATTCTTCCAATAAAAATTCTATCTATTATGTTATATAACACATTTACTATTTGTGCGATAATAGCTGGTACAGCTAATGCAAACAATAATTTACCGATAGATCCTTTACCTAGATCCTGTGTATTCTTACTCATTTTCATCCTCCTTACTCTATTATAAACATAAGTATATATCCTTAACCCACTAATTTTATATAAACTTATACTCATTTACCTTATCATATAGTATCATATATTTTTTTACTCTTCAAAAGTAATTACAATTAAAAATAAAGCTTTTAGGTCTATTTGAATTAAAGTTCATTTAATTTTCTTCTAATTTATTAGTTTTAATAAATCTTTCAATTCTTTTTAGTGCTTCCATAATATTCTCCATTGATGATGCATAACAAGCTCTTACAAATCCTTCTCCGCAAGAACCAAATGCATTACCTGGTACTACTAAAACTTTTTCTTGTAATAGTAACTTTTCACAAAAATCATCTGATGTCATTCCTGTAGACTTAATGCAAGGAAATACATAAAAAGCTCCTTTAGGCTCAAAACAATCTAGCCCAATCTTTCTAAATCCATCTACTAATACTCTTCTTCTTCTGTTATATTCCTTATTCATCATCTTAACATCATCATCACTATTTTTTAATGCTTCAATTGCTGCATATTGTGCTGTAGTAGGAGAACACATTAATGCATATTGATGTATCTTTTTCATTGCATCTATTAATATAGGATGTCCACAAATATATCCTAATCTCCATCCAGTCATTGCATAGGACTTGGAAAATCCACTTACTACTAATGTTTTTTCCTTCATTTCATTAAAACTTGCAACAGATACATGCTCTCCACCATAAGTTAACTCTGCATATATTTCATCTGATAAAACAATAATATCTTTATCTTTTAATATATCTACAATCTTTTGCAACTCTTCTCTTGTCATTATTCCACCTGTTGGATTATTTGGAAAAGGTAATACTAATACCTTTGTTTTATCTGTTATTGCTTCTTCTAACAACTCCGGAGTTAATTTAAACTCATCCTCTGCTCTTAAATTAATTACCTTTGATGTAGCCCCTGTAAATGCTGTACATCCTTGATAAGCTACAAAACTTGGTTCTGGAATTATAACCTCATCTCCAGGTCCGACTAATGCTCTTAAAGCTACATCAATTCCTTCACTTCCCCCAACAGTAACTAAAATCTCATTTTCTGGGTTATATGAAATATCATATCTTCTTTCTAAATAATTTGATATTTCTCTTCTCAACTCTATAAAACCTGCATTTGATGAATAATGAGTATGTCCTTTTTCTAAAGAATAAATTCCTGCTTCTCTTACGTTCCACGGAGTTACAAAATCAGGTTCCCCAACACCAAGAGAAATTACATCCTCCATCTCATTTATTATATCAAAATACTTTCTTATCCCTGATGGAGGCATATTCCTAACATTATCAACTATCATATTCTCCATTATCATACAAATAACACCTCTCTATCTTTTCGTTTTTCCTCTTTAAATATTGTTCCATGATCCTTATATTTTTTTAACACAAAGTGAGTAGCTGTTCCTACTACATACTCTTGTATTGATAATTTAGATGAAACAAACATTGCCACTTCTTTCATTGTTTTTCCTTCAACAATTACAGTTAAATCAAATCCACCTGATGACATTAAATAGCATGCCTTTACCTGAGAAAATTGGTATATTCTTTCAGCAACCTTATCAAATCCAACCCCTCTTTGAGGTGTTATTTTAACTTCTATTAATGCAGTTACTGTTTCTTTCCCTGTATTCTCCCAATTTATTAAAGTAGTATACCCTGCTATTATACTTCTTTCTTCATAATCACTTATTGCATCCCTAACCTCTTCAACTGTTTTTCCTGCCATTATGGCTATTTGCTCATCAGTATATCTACTGTTTTTTTCTAAAATTTCTAATATTTCTTCCATAGCTTAAACCCTCCTTGTATGATTTCATAAAGAATAAAAAAATCCTTCATCCCAACAAAGGGACGAAGGAATTACTTCGCGGTACCACCCTAATAAATAGAAAATATCTATTCACTCAGCTAGAAGCATTGTTTTTTGCTTCCTTCCTCTATAACGTGAGGATTTCGTCATTACCTACATTAAGAATATATTAATTCTTAGTTCTCAGTAAGAAATTCATAGACTGCTTCACTAAAGTTTCCCTACCAAATTACACCACCCTTTGGCTCTCTAAAAGTTCTACCTCAATTACTCTTTCTAATCACTATCTTTAACTTATTATTTTTTTAATATTATACATCTGATTTATATAACTTTCAATTATTTTTGTTAATTTTTAATAATTTAATTTAAAACCAATTATTTTTATGACTATTTTGCATCATTTATTTGTTTTTTTGATACTACAATTGCAACTCCTAGTAAAAGTATTATTGCCCCAACTAATGCGATATTTATAGGTGTTATCCCCTCTTCAACCTTATCAGTATTATAGATGTACCCTTCAGTTATTTTATTTAATTTTATTCCAGTTCCAGATTTAATTACTATATTATCATCATTAGCCTTTTTTATATCTACAGGTAATACTCCTGTTGTATCCTCTAATCCAAATATAGCTCTAACCGCAGCATCTATATTAGCTGTTTCTCTATACCCAATGCCTGAAACTATATCCCCTCCAACATTAGCATAACATGCTACTGCATTTTTAAGCTTTGGTAAATACGCTATATCATATGGATCTTTTACACTCAGATAAGCATACTTCTTATCCTTTTCATTAGAATAGTTAATTAAATCCTCAATCATAGCCTTTGCATTACTTGGCAAATACATTCCTGGTGCATACACTGCTCCTGTGTCAAATTGATACGGTGCAAAAACAACATAGTCTGCTCCATCTATTTTTGTTTTAATCTCATCTATCCTTGTTTGAAGAATAAAGTCTCCCTTTTCATTTGGTTCATAAATTATAGAAGCCTTTTCCACCTTCATTTTAGGAAATCTTTGTTCCATTTTGATTTTTTCTAAAGAAGCTTCAACAGCACTGCCCCCATAATTAGCTACTCCCATACCAAATGGTAATATACTATAATAATCAACTATTACAACCTTGCTCCCATTATCTAATTTAAGTGGTAACATGTCCCCTTCATTTTTCATAACAGTTACAGACTTCTTAGCTATTTCTCTTTCTACAGCTTTGTATTCCTTATTTCCAACTACCTTAAGAGCATTATTTTGAAGATCTGACTTTTCCTTTTTTTCTCCTCCAATAAGCCCTCTTTTTATTTTCAACTCTACTATTCTAGTTACTGCATCATCAAGTCTTTCTTCACTAACCTTACCTTCCTTAATTCCTGCAACAACTCCGTTAAAGTATTCTTCAAATCCCTTTAGACTTTCCTCATCTCCCCTTACCGTATATGGCATAAGTATAATATCGCACCCAGCATCTAATGCCAGCAAGGTTGCTTCAACTTCATTGTAATAATTTGTTATAGCTGCCATATCCATTGCATCCGTAACAACAAC
>JBOFVP010000328.1:0-1054 GCA_051653165.1 Clostridium sp. | reverse complement strand
GTATATTTATAGGTATTAGAGATTATAATATTTTTGGAAAACCTAAAAAAACAGTTAATTTTGAAGAAGTTTATAAAAATGCAAAACCGAAAGTATGGTATTAATATTATAAACATTAAAAAAATATTAGATTTTAAAATGGAACAGAAAGACAGGTATATTAGTAGCTTTATTAAAATTTAGGAGGATTTTAAATGAAAAAAAATATAATTTTATTTTTCTTATTATTCTTTAATTTAATGTTTACTAGTTATGGAAAAAGCCAGTACCATTAAAAAATATTATGTTACAAGCATTAGCAGAAATATCAGGTGTTTTTATAGAAAGTCAATCTCATGGTTATAAAAAAGAAGAAAAAGAGATAAATGATTTAAGTTATTTAATTAATTTTCTAAATTTAATTAAGCATAAAAAATATAGAGAACTGGAGAATCATCCTTCTTTTTATGTTGCTGACTATTATAATAAAGAACTTTTTATTTATGGATTTGAACGAGGTTATTATCCTGTAAAAGATATTCCTACAGATATATTAGGATACACATATGAAGTCAAATATAAACTAGAATCTATAGGATTTGTGCCATCATCAATGCCAATAGAATTAGCTGCCGTGATATGCTAGATGTAAGGGTTAACCCTCTAACACCTTTAGAAATAACAGTATTTTTTAAGGATGGAAAAACTAAAACATATTTTTAGGGAGAGAGACTATAAAATTATATTTCTTTCTAATTATAAAGATGGTAAGTATCAAGTAACAATTCCTAAAGAGATATTAAATATGGGGATATATCAGGAAAATAAGTTTTTATGGTATGAAAATTAGATAAAGAAATTCCTTTAATTTTTAGTATTAAGATAAGTTATAGAGCAAGAAAGAGGAAAAAGATGAGGACTGCAAAACCCTCATCTTTTTGGTTCTTTGTCAATAAGTGTTGATGAAAAAAATAAAATCACAGGTTATGACCATCTGTTTCAAATTATGAAGCAGATGGTATTTCTATATTTAATAATCCATTACAGATTAAAATCCTTTTTTTAAAGTTCTCAA
>JBOFVP010000327.1:0-1100 GCA_051653165.1 Clostridium sp. | reverse complement strand
CTCTTTTTAATGCCTCATCCTCCTCATCAGTTTCTCCCCTTCTCCTGGTTCCTTTTATAGGGCTTGTCTTTATCATCCCTTCTCTAACCTCTATAAACCTTTCTGGTGATGAGCTTATTATTTGAAAATCATCAAACTCTAATAAGGCTGAAAATGGTGCTTTATTTATAGTTCTTAATCTCTTATATAACTCTATTGATTTTTTATTATTTTTACATTTAAATCTTTGAGTCATATTAGCTATATAAACATCTCCACTTTTTATATATTCTTTTACATTCTTAATTGCTTTAATATAATTTTCTTTAGTAAAGTTAGCTTCAAAACTTACATCACTTTCTTCTAATGCTTCCTCTTTAATTTTTTTCCCTTTATATATTAACTTTTCAAGCTTCTCTATACTGTTATTCTCATCATTTAAAATCCCTCTCGCTGTTATAAAAGTCTTTTTCCCTATTAAATCAAATATAATTATATTATCATAAAATTTATATATACAATCAGGAATTAAAAAATCTTCACTACTTGTGTTAGGTATACTTTCTATAATTCTCCCAATATCATATGAAAAATACCCTATTGCACCTGATTCTAATGGAAAATCCCCCTCTTTTTCATATCTATATTTATTTATTAATTTCTGAAGTTCTTTAAATGGATTCCCTACTAATTTATTGTTATCTATAGTTATCTCATTTCCTTTTGATGAAAAAGTCAAAAAACTATTTACACCTATAAATGAATATCTTGATAATTCTTTATCTTCCTTTGAACTATCTAGTAACGCCTTATCTTTTATATAATCAAGTGCCTCATATACTTCTAATGGATTCAACTTTGTTTTTATTTCTTTTATCATAGCTTTTCCCCTCTGCATATCTTGGCGAAGTTTCTCAATAATTCATGCCCATCCTCTGTTAATTCAGCTTCTGGATGAAATTGGACTCCATAAATCTTATATTTTTTATGTTCAATCCCCATTATTACACCATCATTTGTAATTGCTGTTACCTCAATATCACTAGGAACCTTTTTTCTATCAATTTCTAAAGAGTGATATCTAGTAACATTTAAAGGCAATTTTATATTTTTAAATATAC
>JBOFVP010000326.1:0-3079 GCA_051653165.1 Clostridium sp. | reverse complement strand
TACTAATAGTGATTTAATGAATATAGCAATAAAGTTAAATGCTTTAAATTGTGCTTCAAGTGGGGAGCCATATAATGAAAACCAATGTAAGGCAATATCAGTACCAAATAAGAGTAAAAATTCCCTTGAGGAGATTTATGATGCAAGTCATTGGGTAACTTTTATTGATCCAAAGGTGGACTTAAACTTCTTTAAAAATGATCCAGATGCAAAGGATCTTTTAATAATACATTATTCAGATCAGTATACAACTGCTGGAGGATATGATGCTATTACGGTAACAAGGAAGTCTACACCTTATCAAAGGGTTATTGAAGAGTTCTTAACTAAGAAGGATGTTGAAAATGCAGAGGATTATTCACCAGGGATAATTAATATGTTTAATGCAATTAATGGAGACTGGTTACTTAGATTATTATCAAGTAAATCTCACTTCCCTAAGGAGAAAATAAGCATATTATCAGCAGTAAAACTTGCACTTGCTGAGTTTAAGAATGATAGAATAATTTGGGTTCCAATTTCTTTAGAAGAGGTTTTAAGAGTTTCTGGAGGAGCAGGGTTAAAGCAAACAGAAGGATTATTTTCAGCTAAAAACTTAGGGTTTGACAATGGGGTAACAAGTGATGATATCTTATTAGTTGGAGTTGAAGAAGTTAATGGAAAAGTTCTTGTTCATTACTATCCAGTTGAAGTTAAGATTGGTGAAAATACTGGATCTTATATTCAAAAGGGAATAGAACAAGCAAAATCAACTAAGAAGATTTTAAATGAAACACTATTGCCAAAGGATGGGGAAGAATTATCATCAACTCAAAAGGTGTATAGAAACTTTTTAATGCAATTAGTTATAACAAGTGCTGAAAAGCTTAATTTATACAATGTTTGTAATGAATTTGATTGGAGTAAAATTATTGATTCTGATTTAAGAAGAAAGCTTCTAAATGAGGAGTATGAAATCATTAATGAATTAAGTTCAACTATTGGAGAAGCTGGAGTTATATCATTTAAAAGAGGGCTTATTAATAAGGATAAACATGTTGAGGATGAAGTTTTAATTATTGAAATGTCTGAGGAAGATGGAATTAACTTTATAACTAAGAGTGTTGAAGAGATATATGAAATTGTTGAAGGTGGAATAGAAAGAGAAGTTAGTGATTCTTTAAATGAAGAGGAAACTATTATTGAAAAGGAAGTAGAGCATGTGGAAACAAACTATACTACTGGGGATGGTTCTTTAGTGGATAGTACTGAAGAACTTGAATGTATTGCTGATAAGCCTAAAGGAGATAAGGATTATATTGATAGGGATGTATTTGTTCCACCTCACATGGTTACACCAGAGGTTTTAGTTGAGGATAAGAATATTGAGGTATTGTTTGGATTTAATAAAAATACTGGAAAAGAAATAGTTTGGTATCCTAATGATACTGATAAGGTGTTCCACACTAATACTGGTATTATTGGAACAATGGGAACTGGGAAAACCCAGTTTACTAAATCCTTAATTACTCAGCTTTATAGGGAGTCTAAGTATAATGTTGGTGGTAAGGATATTGGAATATTGATATTTGATTATAAGGGAGACTACAATAAATCTAAAACAGATTTTATTGAAGCAACGGATGCTAATGTGTATAAATTGCATAGATTACCATTTAATCCATTCTCAATAAGTTTAAATGATGATCCAATGCCAATGTTACCAGCAATAATTGCAAGTACATTCTCTGAAACAATTATAAAGGCTTTTGGACTTGGGAAGAAACAGGAAGCCTTACTTGAAGATTTAATTGAAGAAGCCTATGAAAAACGTGGAATATTGAGTTATGATCCTGATACATGGACTAATATGGCACCTACATTAAAGGATGTTTATGATATCTATGAAGCTAGAGAAGATATAAAGAAGGATGATAGTCTTTATGCAGCATTTAGAAAGTTAATTAAACTCCAAGTGTTTGAACCAGATCCATCTGAAACTAAAGCTTTATTCGATTTAATTGATGGAGTTACTGTTATTGATTTATCTGGATATGATCCAGGAATGCAAAATTTAGTTGTAGCTATTACTTTGGATCTATTCTATTCACAAATGCAAGCTTATGGACATAGTAAAATTGATGGAAGTAAGAGACAGTTAAATAAGATGATTCTTGTGGATGAGGCTGATAATTTCTTAAGTAAGAATTTTGAGTCTTTAAAGAAGATTCTTAAGGAGGGAAGAGAGTTTGGTGTTGGTACGATTCTTTCAACTCAGCTTTTAAGTCATTTCTCTACTGGGGATAATGAGTATGCTAATTATATTCTTACTTGGATCATCCATAATGTGGCTGATTTAAGTGGTAAGGATGTTAAGTATATCTTTAATACTCAGAAGAAGGATGAGGAGGAGCATCTGTTTAATAGGATTAAGAGTTTAAATAAGCATGAGAGTCTTGTGAAGATGGGTGGTAGTGATAGTGCTATTCATATGAAGGATAGAGCTTTTTGGGAATTAGAAAAATAGTATAAAAATGTGATTAACAACGTTAATCACATTTTTAAAATTTAGATTATGAAATTAGGAAAATAAGATCTAATAAAAAATGTCTAGATCATAAAATTAAAAAAAATGATCTAATAAAAATATCTAAATCGTGAAACTAAAAAGATGTTATTTGATAAAAATTTTTTTAAAGTGATTTTTTTATAAAAAAGCTATTTTGCATACAAAAATTTATAATAAAACAGAAAGTAAATTAAATTATGTTAACAAAGATAAAATATTGTCATTTGTTGTTAAATATGAAATAATTACTATAATATTTAATAAAAATAGGGGGGAATATGAATTTATTTTTAGATAAGGAAAGTAGAGTAGATACACTTGGATATGAAAATTATGCAAGGGCTTTTAGTTCTATGATAAAATCGGAACAAATAATACCTACACCAAGTGTCATAGGAATTCATGGTAAGTGGGGGACTGGAAAATCATCGTTTATGGAGTTGATAATTAAAAATATAAATCCTAAATATTATGAAACTATAAATAATGATAATGATAATTCTAAATATAAAATATTAAGACTTAATTCAT
>JBOFVP010000325.1:0-1771 GCA_051653165.1 Clostridium sp. | reverse complement strand
ATAAGCTAGAGCTTAGAAGATCCCATGAAAATCCTTCAGTTTTAGAGATTTATAAAAAATACTTAGATAAACCATTAAGTAGGAAGGCTCATGAGCTTATTCATACTAAGTATTTTCCAAAGTTAAAGAAGTAAAAAGTGTAAGATGTTTTTTAGTGAAGAGTGAAGTTTGAAGGGTGGTGGATAAAACTCCGTAGGGGTTTTGAAATTTAGGAAATTGGATGCAGTTTCAACCTAGACTTTCCACTCTTCATTTTTACTTATTCAATAAAAAGTTTAGGGCACTTTTCATGTAACTTTTTTTATGTAATCTCATATAATGTAAAATAAAACAAAGGATAAAAAGGAGAGATTATATGAGTAATACTTTTCAAAGTGGGACTATTAATCAAGAATTTTTAGATAGATTAAATCAAAATAACCAACAAAGTAATTTGCAGAATGTTAATACCATGTCAATATACCCACCTAATAATGAACTTCCTCCAACAGTGGTTTTACCACCATCAAATAACAATGAACAACAAACCTTTGATTTGTTTCCAAGTAGCTATGATTTAAGAACCTATAACAGGGTTTCCCCTGTAAAAAATCAGGGGGCAATTGGTTCCTGTTGGGCTTTTGCCACCTATGGCTCCTTAGAGTCAACACTTCTACCAAGTACTCTAACAGATTTTTCAGAGAATAACTTAATCAATAAACATGGGTTTGATTTAGGGCCAAATGATGGTGGAAATGAGCAAATGTCTTCTGCTTATCTTTTAAGATGGAGTGGACCAATAAATGAAGATGATGACCCATATACAGGGGTAGTTCATCCATCTCCAGATGGTTTATTACCAAGTAGACATGTTCAAGAAATTAGACTTATTAAATCAAGAACATCCCCATTAGATAATGATAATATTAAACAAAATATAATGAACTATGGGGCTATGCATTGTTCAATAGGTTGGTATGATGTATATTATAATGCTGCAACCTTCTCTTATTATAATAATGGAAATTCAAATACTAATCATGGGGTTACAGTAATTGGATGGGATGATAATTATCCAAAAGAGAAGTTTTTAGTTGTGCCTCCTGAAAATGGTGCATTTTTAGTGAAAAATAGCTGGGGAACTTCCTTTGGGGATAATGGATATTTTTATATTTCATATTATGATGTGTCCTTTCAACCAAGAGCAATATATAGAAGAGCTGAAACTGTAAATAATTATAGCTCCATATATCAATATGATAATTTTGGATTTCTAAATTCTTTTTGGTATATTGCAGAACCTGAGTTTGCATATGGAAGTAATGTTTTTACAGCAACTAAAAATGAATATATTAAGGCGGTAGGATTTTACACTGTATGTGGTAATACACAATGTATTATTGAAATATACAAAAACTGCATAAACACACCAACTTCAGGAACTTTGGTATCAACAAAGAATTATGGAGTAGCTATCTGTGGTTACCAAACTGTGGATTTAGATAGTGAGGTAATGGTAAGTGCAGGAGAAAAATTTTCAGTGGTAATAACCTTTATAACTCCAGGAAGCACACCTAGATTTTGTTGTGAATGGAGATACGCTGGATATAGTTCTGGGGTTACTATAAATAGTGGGGAAAGCTTTGTAAGTACGGATAAAAATAACTGGTTTGATATTATAGGCGCATTTTCTGAAGTTGGAAATCTCTGTATTAAGGCTTATACAAGAGGGACTTTAGTTCTACCAACTGTATATGTTGATGCACCGGATAATATTGTTACTATTTGTAGT
>JBOFVP010000324.1:0-1309 GCA_051653165.1 Clostridium sp. | reverse complement strand
CTTTTACTTGCCCTCTTTTATTAAAAACAATATTTTTTCCATACTTTAAAGCTGCTGCTTCTATCAACTGCTCTTTTTTTATTCCAAACTCTTTTAATCTTTCAAACTCACCCATAACACCATCTGCCATAGCTTCAGTTGCTTGATCAATTGATTTATTGGTTGCTCCAGCCATATCTGCTACATCTTTCAACCATCTTTTAGAAGAGATTCCATAAGCTTCCATCTTAGCTGTAGACTCTACAACTTCTCCTGTTTCAAAAGGAGTACTGTTTGCAAACTTTATTGCATTCGACATTAACTCTCCTGCTTTTTGTGTAGATTTCGTTGCTGTTTCAAGTTGCATTTTATAACCTTCCATGTTCATGGCCTCTCCAAACCCTTCTTTAACAGCAAATCCACCTACTAAAGTTGCCACTGCTCCTGTTGCTTGTATTGCTCTTTTTACAATTTTATCTCCTGTTTCAACAAAAGCTTTTCCCCACTCTAAAATCTTTTTCTTTCCCTCTTCTGCTCTTTTACTAATTTCAGCAAATGATTTTCCATATTCTCTCATTTTAGCTCGAGCTGTATTTAGTGGACCATTATTTTGAGTAATAACCTTTTCGTAATCTACTATAACTTTTCTTGCAGTTTCAACAGCTTTGGTATTTGACTCTTGTGCTTTCTCTAAACTATGAAGCTGACTTTTAGCTACTTCCAATCTTTTATTATAGCTTTGTATCTGTTCCTCTGTTACTTTTGAGCTTTTAGTATATTTCTCAACTTCTGATTTAGCTTTCTCTATCTCTTTAGAAATTTGAGAATATTCTTTTTCTAACTTTTTTAAAGTTGATTTATTCCCAGTTTTATTTGCTTCCTCTAAAGCTTTGTTTGTTGCTTCTTGTGCTGACTGAAGCTGTTTCAATTTTAATTTTGTATTTTCTAAGCCTTTTCCATACTCTTGTGCTTTATCTTTTGCTCCTGCAATAGATTTTTCATATTTTTCTGTTTCTGATTTTAACTTTTCTATTTGTTTAGAATTACTAGAATACTCTTTAGATAAATTTGCTATTCTTGTTTTTGCTGAATCTATATGTTGATTTGCATTAGCTATTGTTCCTTCATACTTTTTAACTAGTTCTTTAGCTCCTTCTAAGTGGCTATTTGCTAGTTCTGTTGCTTTTGAAACAGCTTTTAACGGTCCTGAGATACTATCTCTTAAAGTTAGTATGGTATTAATAACTCTATCCCCTATTTTTCTCACCTCCTAAAGCATTTAAAAAGTCTTCCATTTTTTTATAATCATAAAAAACTTGTTCCTCATTCA
>JBOFVP010000323.1:0-1707 GCA_051653165.1 Clostridium sp. | reverse complement strand
ATAACTGCTGTTTTTTCAGGATTCTTTTCCACTTGCTCTTCAAAATATTTTTCTAGGGTTTTAGTATTATCATAACTTTTGTTTGCATCATTAAAAGTATTTAATAACTTTTGTTTTTGTAAATTATCTACTATATCTAGTTCCCCTATAGTTATATTTTCATTAGCTAATACCAATTCAATAATCTTTTTAAAACCTGAAATCATATTTAGTATTGTTTCTTTCTTAAAGATATCAATAGAATAACTAATCTCAAATTCTATTTCTTCACCTTCAAAAGCTTGGAAGGTAATATCAAATTTTTCAATTCCCATATCAAACTTATAAGGCTTAATTTTATTGCTACCAAGGTAAATATCAGAAATATCTGCATTTTGCATTGCAAACATTATATCAAATAATGGATTTCTGCCATTTTCCCTTTTATATTGAAGTTTATTAAGTAGCGTATCAAATTGATAATCCTGATTATCATAAATACTTAAAACCTTATTTTTAGTGCAATCCATGTACTCCTTAATAGTGATATGATTTTGTAGTTGAGTTCTAAATACAATTGTATTTACAAACATACCAACTATATCTTGAGTATCTAAGTGAGTTCTGCCTGAGAAAGGAGATCCTATTAATATATCCTCTTGATTAGAAAATTTATGGATTAAAATTGATATACAAGACGTAAAAAAAGCATAACTTGTATTATTATTTTTTCTGTTAAATTCTCTAATCTTATCAGCTAAGTCACTTTCAATAACTAATTCTAATTTCTCACCCCTAAAGCTTCTGTCAGTAATTCTCTTGTAATCTAACGGAAGGTCAATTACTGGTAATTCTCCACTTAATTCTTTAAGCCAAAATTCTTTTTGTTTTTTTAAATCTCCAAGTTCCTCTAGCTTATTCTGATATTCAGAGTAATCAACATAGTCATATTCAACTTCTTTTAATTCATTACCCAAGAACATCTCCGATAACTCTTTAACTAATATTCCTGTTGTAAGTCCATCTGATATTATATGATGTATGTCCATAAATAGGATATATTGAAATTCTGAAACCTTACTTACTATTAATCTTACCAATGGCCCATTATTAAGATCAAAAGGAGTAATTAATTTTCTTACCTTTTCATCTATAACTGCATCATTACTACTATCATCAATATATTGAGTTTTTATATTAAGTTCATTCAATATCTCTTGTTTAATATGACCTTCAATATTTACAAAACGGGTTCTTAATGCACTATGACGAATAACTAATTTATTAAACACCTTTTCTAACTTTTCAATATCAATACTTTCATGTGTTATAAATGCTGAAGGCATATTATAAGCTACATTAACTTTATTATTTTCCCACAACATATACATTCTCTTTTGTGGTGAAGATAAATCATAATATTTCTTTTTCTCTGCTTTACTTATTTTCTTATATGATTTTTCCTCTTTATTTTCTATATATTTTGCTAATTCCTTAATAGTTATATTATCAAAAAACTCTTTTATTGATATCTTCTTATTTAATTCTTTATTTAATATAGATACTATCCTCATGCCACTAAGAGAATGTCCTCCTAATTCAAAGAAATTATCTGTAATACTAATATTTTCATAAGATAAAACTTCTTTCCATACCTCAGCTATCTTTTTTTCTATCTCTGTGGTTGGTTCTATATATTCATTCTTTATTACTGAATTTTCATCTGGT
>JBOFVP010000322.1:0-9639 GCA_051653165.1 Clostridium sp. | reverse complement strand
CCAGAATGTTTAGTAGCTATTACTAAATTCCCTGTACCCATAGCCTCAATTATTGAAATAGGTTGGCCTTCCTTAGGATAAGAAGTTAGTAATATAAATAAATTTGTTTCTTTTAATAGATTACGCTTTTCCATACCACTAACAATACCTTTATATTCTATTAAATTCTCTAATCCATTTTCTATGATAAAACTACTAAACTCGTTTTTATCTTCATCATTGAAAAATTTTCCTGCAAATATAAACTTAATATTATCTATTTTTCTCAACTTTACTTCTTTTGCTATTTTGAGAACTTCAAAATAACCTTTAGACTTTATAAAATTACTTAGATACAGTATCTTAAAGTCTTTACTTGTTTTATTTACTTTTTCATTTATTTCTTCAATAGTTAATAAAAACTCATCATCAATACAATTCGGAACTGTAAATATTTTCTCTTCATCTATCAACCCTCTAAATATATATTTTAAGGATTCTCCTAATACAATTGCACCATTTATTTTTTTTAATGCTTTATAATTTAGTTTTTTTTGAAATATACTAATTTCATTATCAATTAATTTCCTATATCCACCGCCATGAAGATGTATAACTACTTTTTTCTTTTTCACATCTAATATCTTCAAAATAATTAAATCTCTTATATTCCCAAACTTACTTTGGGATATTGTAAAATAATATAAATCATTATTACTCTTAATTAAACTAACTATATTTATTAAAAATTTAGAATTATTTGTTAAATCTACTTTTTTTAACATAAATTCATTTTTCAATTTTGATTTACATAATGTATCTAACGCTTTTGATAGTCCATGAATCGGTGGTGGAAATTGCCCTATTATAGATATAGATTTCATTTATCTTCCACCTTACTCCTTAATTTTATAGCTGGATTACCCGCAATTACAGTATTTTCTTCAAATACTCCACTTACAACACTTCCTGCTCCAACAACACAATTGTCTCCAAGCTTAGTTCCTTTTAAAATAATTGCATTGCATCCAATAAAACAATTTTTTCCTATGATAACTTCTTTGGATTTAATCATATCTTTATCGTCTTTTATTCTTGCCTCAACCTCAATTGGATGGAAATCATTATCTATTATCTTCACATTCCCCCCAATTAAAGTATTATCTCCAATTGTAATGCCTTTTCTTGCATATATTGTTGCACCTGAAATTCCAACATTATTTCCAATTTTTATTTTTGCCTCTGGAGTTCTTGTTACTATTATTGTTCTTTGATAAAGTCCAATTAGATTTGATAAGAAACTACTTTTAATTGTGCAATTCTCACCAATCTCAAGAGTTGATCTATTTTTTTTGAAAATTACTGGAATTCCATATAAATCAACTCCATTTTTGAAATCTACACCATTAATCTTCATAAATATTTTAAAATAATTACTTTTAAACATTTTATTCTCCTAAGCACTCTTTTCCTTTAACTCCTTAGAGTTAATTGCTTCATTTCGTATATCTAAAATACTATTAATATATTTTTGTATAGCTACATCTTTTCTTATATGCTTATCAACATAACTACTTCCATTTATACCAATACCTTTATATTCACTAAAATTATTTATAACATTCTCTAACCCATTATAAATATTTACATATTCTCCTGGTTCAACACAAACTCCACAATTACATTCCTCAATAATTAATCTTGCTTCAGAGCCTCTCTCTAACACTCCAAAAACTGTTTTCCCTGCTGCCATTACTCCATATAATTTACTTGGAACAGATACTCCCTTTATTCCCTTTGCATTAACTACCCAATGAATGTCCCCTGCATTTAATGAATAAATTAAATCTTTTTTATCTTGATACGGAATGAATTTAATATTTTCAAGATCATTTTTATTTACATACTCTACTAGTTCATCCTTCTTTGTTCCTTCACCAACAAAGGCAAAAACAACATCTTCCCTCTCTTTAAATCTACCAATAACCTTAATTAAATTTTCTAAATCATAATAAAGTCCAATATTTCCAGAATACATAACAACTATCTTATCATTTAAATCATACTTCTTTTTGAATTCTATAATTTTCTGGTTATTTTCTTCTAAAGGATAAATCTCTTTTTCATTAATCCAATTGTTTATAAATGTATTATTTGGAACATTTTTATTGTTAAATCTTCTTTTTAATGTCTCTTGCATATCTCTCCCAACAACAATAACCTTGTCTGATACCTTACATGAACACTTATCAATTGCCATTGCAATACTCAATATAGCTTTATTCTTTGCATATCCAACTGCCATTGTTTGTTCTGGATTAAAATCTTGTATATTATAAATATACTTATTTCCTTTAATACATTTTCCAATGACTCCAAGTACCCCTCCTAGAATTGGTGGTTGGGAAATTGAAAATATATAATCTTGTTTTTCAAGTTTAATAGTTGCCCAAATTGATCTAAAAAAGTATGTTAATATATTTTTAATTCTACTTATTTTATTTGTTTTGCTAAACTCAGGCACTCTAACTCTAATAACTTTTATACCATTTATAAACTCTTCATAATATTTTTTACTTTTATATTTTTCTTCAATTTTCCCAGTGTAACTTGGTACAACACAAATAACTGTTATATCAAAATTATCTTTCATTCCTTCACATAATTCTGTTAATATCTGTCCAGTAGATGCTACATCAGGATAATAATAATGAGCATAAACTAAAAGTTTCTTTTTATTTAATTCTTTCCCCATACTTCTTACATTCCTATCTATATATCTACTTTATTTATAGTTTTCTAAAAACCACTCGTATGCAAGTTTAATTCCTTCATTTAAACTTACCTCATGTTTAAATCCAAGTCCATGTAACTTATCAACAGTAGTTAATTTTCTTGGAGTTCCATCTGGCATAGCTGTATTAAATACTAACTCCCCTTCAAATCCAACAACTTCCTTTACTGTTTCAGCTAATTGTCTTATTGATACTTCTTCTCCAGTTCCTATATTAACATGACTTTCTCCATCATAGTTTTCCATTAAATACACACATGCTGCAGCCATATCGTCTACATATATAAACTCTCTAAGTGGAGTACCTGTTCCCCATACCTCAACTTCTTTACTTCCATTCACCTTTGCTTCATGGAACTTTCTAATAAGTGCAGGTAATACATGTGAACTCTTTAAATCAAAGTTATCATTTGGCCCATAAAGATTTGTTGGCATACAGCTTATAAAGTTATCTCCATATTGTCTTTTAAAGAACTTACACATCTCAAGACCAGCAATTTTTGCTACTGCATATGCTTCATTTGTTTCTTCAAGCGCTCCTGTTAAAAGATATTCTTCTTTAATTGGCTGTGGTGCCATCTTTGGATATATACAAGTACTTCCTAAAAATAAAAGCTTAGTTACCTTAAAGTCATGAGCTGCCTTTATTACATTATTTTGTATCATTAAGTTATCATATATAAAATCTGCTGGATAAGTATTGTTTGCATGAATACCTCCAACCTTAGCTGCTGCTAAAAACACATATTCAGGTTTTTCACTTTCAAAAAACTCTCTTACCGCTTGTTGATTTGTTAAATCTAACTCTTTGTGAGTTCTTGTAATAATATTTTCAAAACCCTTTGCTTCTAAATTTCTTACTATAGCAGAACCAACTAATCCCCTATGCCCTGCTACATATACTCTACTTTTATTATTCATACCTGTTCCTCCTTAATGTTCCCACAATTTTTTCTCCAATTAACCTATAATCATTAGAAAATTTTATTTCTGTATTAAATTTTAATTCCCTTAAATTATTTAATATTTTTTCCATATTAAACTCATCTTCATACTTAACTTCTAATACCCTATTTAGTTCTCTTAATTTTTTTATACTATTTCTATCTTCAGCTACACCATCTCTTGATAATACTGCACATTTATTTCCTGCAAGTAGCATCTCTGAAAGTGTACCAAAGCCTGCTTTTGTTATTATATAATCACTGGCTTTTATATAATCTTGAGTATTGTTTGTTTCTCTCTTTAAAATTTCAACATTATTACCCTTTAATGAAATACCTTCTGTTACTATAAAATCATAGGGTAAATTTTCTACCTCTATGCTTTCATTTAAATTAACAGATCTACCTACACTTACAAATACTATTTCATTCTTATGTTTTTTCTTTATTTTATCAACCTGTTTTAAATCAAACTCTCTAGAACATAGAGAAACTTTTTCAAAGGAATCTATATATTCCTCCATGTCCTCCATATAAAGTTCATAAAATAAAGCCTTATCTACTAATTTATAACATTGTATATACTCATTTACTAATTCTTCAGATAAATATTCTTTATATATATCTACCCAAGTAAAATTAGTTACCATTATACTTGGTATTTTTAAAGTTTTACTACATTTAAATACCCATGGTACTATATCACTTATAATTAAATCAATTTTATTATTTTGAAGAAACTCTATTTCTTTTTTTATATTTTCCTCAAAGCTTTCTATGTAGCTTTTAACGTTCTCTTCTAGTTTTACTTTATCTATATCTAAGCTACCTTCACTGAGTACAAGTCCTACATCCATTGGTGATAAATAATAGTCTACTCTTTGTTCATATCCTTCTAGAAGTTCTTTAATGAACTCACCTTGAGACTTTCCTGTTTTTATTATTATTTTTATATCATTATAAGCTTCAAGAATATACCTAATAATAGGTATATTTCTTGAAGTATGACCAAATCCGTGATCTGATATATAATAAACTATACTTTTATTTTCTACATTCATTATTTTGTAGCTGCAACTTCTTGCTTTGCTATAAACTCTTTTGATCCAAATCCTGCAATTTCTTTCATGTCTGAATCAACCATCATAGAAACTAATCCTTTAAAGCTTACTTTTCTTTCCCATCCTAATTCTGTTTCTGCCTTTGTTGAATCTCCCCACAATAATTCAACTTCTGCTGGTCTGAAGTATCTTGGGTTTACATCTACTAGCACTTTTCCTGTAGCTTTATCTATTCCTTTTTCATCTACTCCTGTACCTTCCCAAACTATTTCTATTCCTACTTCAGCAAATGCTAATTCAACAAATTCTCTTACTGTATGTGTTTCATTTGTTGCTAAAACATAATCTTGTGGTTTTTCTTGTTGAAGCATTCTCCACATACCTTCAACATAATCTCCTGCAAACCCCCAATCTCTTTTTGCATCCATGTTACCAAGTGATAACTTTTCTTGCTTTCCTGCCATTATTGAAGCAACTGCCATTGTTATCTTTCTTGTTACGAATGTTTCCCCTCTTCTTGGTGATTCATGATTGAATAATACTCCATTACAAGCAAACATATCATATGATTCTCTGTAATTTACAGTTATCCAGTATGAATAAAGCTTCGCTACTCCATATGGACTCTTAGGATAAAATGGTGTTTTTTCACTTTGTGGTGCTGTATCTGGTAATCCTCCAAATAATTCTGAAGTTGATGCTTGATAGAACTTACACTTAACTCCTGATTCTCTTATTGCATCTAGTAATCTAAGCGTTCCTGTTCCTGTTGCCTCAGCTGTATATTCTGGAACTTCAAATGATACTGCAACATGTGATTGTGCTGCTAAATTATATATTTCTTGTGGTTTAATTTTTTCTATTAATCTATTTAAGTTTGATGAATCTGTTAAATCTCCGTGGTGTAGGAATAAACTTTTATTCCCTATTGATGGATCTTCAAATAAGTGATCTATTCTTGAAGTGTTTATTGTTGAGTGTCTTCTTACTATTCCATGTACTTCATACCCTTTTCCTATTAATAGTTCTGCTAAGTATGAACCATCCTGACCTGTTATCCCTGTTATTAATGCTACCTTTTTCATATTTACCCTCCAAAATGTCTATATTTATTTAAACTATGTTTTTTAATTCTTTTACGTTGGCTACATTGGACTTATGTCCTACTATAATTTTACCGTCATTTTCTATTACATATATGTCACTTAAGCCTTCAACTACTATGGTTTGATTAGATGATATAACTAGGTTATTTACACCATTAATTGTACTTGTTCTTCCAACATGCACATTTCCAGAGCTATCCTTTTCTCTATATCTATCTAAGGCTTCCCAACTTCCCACATCATCCCAACCAAAATCGCTTGGAACTACATATATATCATCTGATTTTTCTAGAACAGCATAATCTATTGATATAGCTTCTGTTTCCCTATATCTCTCATTTATTAAGTTTTGTAGATTCTCCAAACTAACCTGTACTATAGGTTCTAAAGCTTCATATGTATCTACACAATAGGTTTTAATTTTCTTTAATATATTTTCTGTATTCCAAAGGAACATTCCCCCATTCCAAAGATAGTTTCCTTTTTCTAAATACTCTTTAGCCTTTTCTTTATTTGGCTTTTCCACGAAAGCATCAACTTTTTTAATGATATTTGTTTCATTTATTGGCTCAAATGAATTGTTACATTTTATATACCCATATCCTGTTTCTGCTCTTGTAGGCTCCATTCCTAATGTAACTATTGCCTCTTTATTTTCACTTATAAAGTCTTCAGAACTTAATAATATTCTTCTAAACTCTTCCTCATCCTTAATAAGATGATCTGATGGAAGCACTACCATTGTTGAATTATTATAATATTTTTGAATTACAAAGGCTGAAAGAGCTATACATGGTGCTGTATTTCTACCCTCTGGTTCTACTATAATATTTTCCTCAGGCAATTCTGGTAACTGCTCTTTTACTAAGTCGACATACATCGCTCCGGTGCATACAAATATTCTTTCTATTGGAATAATTGGTTTAACCCTATTCACAGTCATTTGTATCATTGTTTCTTCACCTATCAAATTTAAAAATTGTTTAGGTTTTTCTTCTGTAGATAGTGGCCAAAATCTTGTTCCTTTTCCACCCGCCATTATTAACCCACATAACATATTTTTTCCCCCGCTATTTAATCTCTTTTAAACAAATCCCTTGTATAAACCTTTTCCTCTATATCAAATAATTCCTCTGACAATCTATTCGAAACTACAACATCTGATATATTCTTAAACTCATCTAACTCTTTAATAACTCTAGAATTAAAGAATATTTCCTCTTTTAAAACTGGCTCATACACTACAACTTCTATACCAGTTCCTTTTAATCTTTTCATTATTCCTTGAATTGAAGATGCTCTAAAGTTATCTGAATCTGTCTTCATTGTTAATCTATATATACCTACAACTTTAGGTTTTCTTGATATAATCATATCTGCTATATGATCTTTTCTTGTTCTATTTGCATCAACAATAGCTCCAATTATATTGTTTGGAACATCCTCATAATTAGCTCTTAATTGTTTAGTATCCTTAGGGAGACAATATCCTCCATAACCAAATGATGGATTATTATAATGACTTCCTATTCTTGGATCTAATCCAACCCCTTCAATTATTTGCTTAGTATTTAACCCTCTAATTTCTGCATATGTGTCTAACTCATTAAAATATGCCACCCTTAATGCTAAATAGGTATTTGAAAATAATTTTACAGCTTCTGCTTCTGTAGAGTTTGTAAATAGAACTGGAATATCTTCTTTTATTGCACCTTCTTTTAAAAGTGCTGCAAACTTTTCTGCTCTTTCACTTTGTTCTCCAACAATTATCCTTGAAGGATATAAGTTATCATATAAGGCTTTTCCTTCTCTTAGAAATTCAGGAGAGAATATTATGTTTTCAGTTTGAAACATTTCTCTAACCTTTTCTGTATAACCAACTGGTACTGTTGATTTAACAACCATTGTTGCACTTGGATTAATTGCTAGAACGTTAGCTATTACTGCTTCAACTGTTCTTGTATTAAAGTAATTCTTTTCTGAATCATAATCCGTTGGAGTAGATATAATTACATACTCTGCACCTTCATATGCCTTTAATGAGTCTGTTGTGGCTATAAGATTAAGATTCTTATTTTTTAAATATTCTTCTATTTCTTTATCAACTATTGGTGATATTTTATCATTTATCATATCAACCTTTTCTTGAATTATATCAACTGCAACTACCTCATTATTTTGTGCTAGTAATATTGCATTAGATAAACCAACATATCCTGTCCCTGCTACTGCTATTTTCATAATTTCCCCCTCCTCTAATATGCGTTTCTATCTCCAAAAAGTACAAAGAAAGTCTTAAATATAAGCTTTATATCAAGAGCTGTATTTCTTTCCCTAACATACTTTATGTCTAACTTCATCCAATCCTCAAAATCTATATTATTCCTTCCAGACACCTGCCAATAACAAGTAAGTCCAGGTTTAACATCAAGTCTCTCATTCATCCAATCTTCAAATTGCTCTACTTCATTTGGAAGGCTTGGTCTAGGTCCAACTAAACTCATATCACCTTTTAAAATGTTTACAAGTTGAGGTAATTCATCAATACTTGTTTTTCTTATAAACTTCCCAACCTTTGTTATTCTAGGATCATCCTTCATTTTAAACATAGGTCCACTCATTTCATTCTGCTCTAAGAGTTTCTTTTTTAACTTTTCAGCATCAACTACCATTGATCGTAGCTTGTACATTTTAAATCTTTTACCATTTTTCCCTATTCTATCTTGAGCGTAGAAGATTGGTCCCTTTGATTCTATTTTTATAAAAATACCTGTTAAAAGTAAAATAGGACTTAAAAGTATAATTCCTACTAAAGCACCAATAAAATCAATGCTTCTTTTTACAAACTCATACCCCTTAATGTTGAAACTACCCTTCTTAACAACTTTAATATTTTCTAACTCTTCCCTAAGCTGAATATTCTCTAACACCGTTCCCCCGCCTCTCATATTATTAATATTACTAACTACTTAACCTTAAAGAGTCTTATTTTTTCTTTCTTTTAGTTGATTCCTCTGAACCATATCCATAATAGTTGTAATACTTATTTTTGTTATTTTCTACACCATTTAAAACTGTCCCTAAAATTTTTGCATTAACTTTATCTAATAATTGCTTAGATTCCATTACTTCATCTTTTTTCGTAGCCCCTGCTTTAACAACTAATATTGTTCCATCAACCTTTGTTGAAAGAATTTGAGCATCAGCAACAACTCTTACTGGTGCTGTGTCTAATATTATGTAATCATATATTCCCTTTAACTCTTCAAGTAACTTTTCCATTGCTTTTGACCCTAACATTTCTGATGGGTTTGGTGGAACTTTTCCTGATGTTATAATATGAAGATCTTCTGTATATTCATATATTCCATCTTCAGTTATTTCTTTCTTTAATAGTATGTCTGATAACCCAGTCATATTTGATATCCTAAATCTTTTGTGAAGACTTGGTTTTCTTAAATCACAGTCAATTATTAGAACTTTCTTGTCCCCTTGAGACATTGCAAAGCCTAAATTTCCTGCTATTGTACTTTTACCTTCCCCTGGTTCTGTACTTGTTACTACTATTGTTCTTATTTCTCTATCGAATGAAGAGTATTGTATGTTTGTTCTTAATGTTCTGTATGCTTCTGCCACCATTGATTTTGGTTTTTGTTGTACTATAAACATATATCTCTTCCTCCTATTCTTCTTCTAATGCTATAATTCCTAGCACTGGAAGCTCTAAATCTTTTTCTAATTGCTCTTTGTTTTTG
>JBOFVP010000321.1:0-6095 GCA_051653165.1 Clostridium sp. | reverse complement strand
TTATTTTAGAATCAATAAAATATTCTGATATTGTATTGTTACCATCTTCTCCAATAGTTTCTATTAGTTTCATTTACTCACCACCTTTTTTTATTTATAAAAAAATAACAGAGTTCTAGCTCTGTTACTCTTTTAGTATTTAGTTATTTAACAAATTTGAAAGTCGATTATATCTATAGTAACTTATAAATTATTAAATCTACAAGAAATATCTTTTGTAATGATAAATAATTTATTATAGATTGTTTTACTTTGATGAAGAGAATCTTTTGAGGTTCTCTTTATTAATTAAAATACTGGAAAAAATGTTAGAGATAAAACCTGAAGAGGTAATTGCCTTATGCAAAATTTCAAATAAATTTTATAAAAAAGGCTAAAAAGAAAACATATTCCAAATTATATTTTTTAAAATTAAATGATGATAAATATTTAGTATGTAATATATTAGGAGGATTTGTAATAGGAATTATAATAGAAGAAAATTACATGGCCTTAGAAAAGAAATTAGAAATGATTCAAGGGTATTTAGATGAAGGGGATATTAATAATCCAAAGTTTTCAAAGATCATTAAATAGGGAAGTGGTTGCTATAAATGAATATTTAGAAAGCTCATTAAATGGAAAATTTTATTTCGATCATGTAACTTTTTTCAGATGAATATATAAAAAAAATAGAATTAAGAAAATAATAGATAAAATAAAAAATTGCTTTTTAGTGTGCCTTTAAATTTTTTTATAATGTAATAGTTTAACTCCTATATCTTTATAAGATTCAGGATTTTTTTATTTTTAAAATTTTAGAATAAAAAGTTATTGACAGGCCCGGGGCTCTAATATATCCTGTTATTTATCACTGAAAGGAGAGTAGATATCATGAAAATATTAATAAATGATTTTGTGAATAGAGTTGGAATTTCTAAAGATATAATCAAAAGACTAAAAGGATTAAAAACATTATCCCATGAATTAAAGGTGAATAATTCTATTCAAAATTTAAAAAATGGGAAATTAGAAAGTCCCTTGCTATTAGATGATAAAAGATATTTGCACTTGGAAGATTTAAAAAAATTAATTGTGTATAGTTTAATAAGAACTAGAAAATCAATTCCAAAAGATGTAGTTTTAACTCAAGATATATTGAAGAAAGATGATATAGATAATCTTATAGCAAAATTGATTTTATCAGAAAGTAAAAGATTTAAGTTGATGAAAGATAAAATTATAAATGGATTAGATATAGAGGATTGTTTAAAGGTATTAGAAGAACTTTATCCTAAAAAGATGGATGAGACTTATACCATTGATGATATGTTAGGCTCTGAAACTATCGCAAATAAATATATTGAGATAAAAAATATAGAAAGTAATAAAATTCAAAAGAGTGAAAAAAAACAAGAGTTAGGATTTACAGAGAATATTTTAGAGGATATTTTTAAGAAATATTCTAAAGAGCCATATGGTTATTTTCCGTTACAACACCCAACTGGAAACGGTAAAACTTTTCATCTAGAAAATTTTATTACAAAAAATATAGTTGATGATTTTAAAGATTTAAAACACAATAAAATAATAATAATTACTAACAATAAAATTAATATAAATGAAATTTATAGAGGGATTGTTAGTAAATTAAAAGCACAGACTCAAGAAAGTAAAAAAGAGTGTATTTTTCAAATGAAATCAGTTAGCGATATATTAAATGACACCCAATTTTTAGATGAAATCTTAAATGATTTAGATAAAGATTTAAAATTTTATAATCTTTTTCAGTCTAAAGAAAGTTTTATAAGGAAATTTAAAGAAAAAATTAGGCTTTTAAAAGAACATGTAAATAAAAAATCACCATTAAATTCTAATGATTTTTTAAAAGAGTATATGAGTGAAATAAAAAAGTGTATGTTTAAATTTTTTCATTTAAAAGAAAAAAATGAAGTTTATTATGAGGATATGAAGCTTCCAAATTTTTTATATAAACTATTTCCAATGATTATAGAGGAGAATCTTCAAAAGAGAATTTTTATTATGACAACGGACAAATTTTTATATGGGCATGTAGGATGTAAAGGAACAGAATATTTTCATGAAAATTTTAGAGATAATTTAATTTTTATAGATGAAATAGATTCAGCTAAAGATAAATTTTTAGATTTCATAAAAAATAGAAGAACTTTAAATATCCAAAATATAATAGATGTATTCAATGATAGATATAATTTCTTTTCAGATATTCAAAATAATCAGTTGAATACTTTAATAGAAAAACTATCTAAGTTTGAAAGTATGAGAGATGATTTAGATAAGCAAAATATAGAGAAGAGAAAAATAAAACTCCAGGAGAAAGTAAATTTCTTTATGTATAGAGGTAGATTTTTAAGAGAGAAGTATTTTACAACAGCAAAATATTTTGAACTTGAAAATGAAACTAGAATAGATCTTTTTGAAAATGAAAATCACTATGTCCAGTCGGATAGAAAAAAACTTTATATTGATATAACTAATGATAGTTGTTTAATAACAGAAAGAAAAACTTCTTTAGAATTAACAGCGTTAATTGATGATCTTTTTGACTATAGTTACAATAAATTTTATAAGTTGTTAAATGAAATTTACGACTATCATATGTTATTAAAAGAGGATAATGAAATTGAAAAAGAGATAATAACTCATTTTGTATATAATTTAGAGTCACAAAAAGAGATGTTGAATGAGTATAAAAATTATTATATTCAAAAGATAAAAATATTACAAGATAATAAAAGTTTTATGGATAAGGAATATAGTTATATACAAATATCAGAGATAAATCCTGATTATAAAACAAATAGAAAAGTTAGAATAAAATGTCAGTATATGTATATAACTCCAGAGGAATTTTTATATAGTATTTGTAAAAATAACTTTGTTTTTGGAATATCAGCAACTGCAAATATAGAAACATTCATAGGTAATTTTGATATAAAATATTTAAAAGCTAGATTAAAAAATAACTATTTTCAAATGACTAGTTTAGAAAAAAAAGTTTTAAAAAAATCTCTTTTAAGAATAAATAGTTTTGAAAAAAATATTGAGCGAGAACTATCAGTTTTTAGAGATAACTCTATACTTTTAACAGATCAAAGCAAAGGATTTCAGAATATAAATACTTTTTTAAAAGATCCAAAGAAATATAGATTACAAAAGCTTATAAAAAATATATTTAATGGAGCTTTAGAAAGTGTCGATGAGAAATTAGATGAGAATAAAAGAGATTTTCAAAAAAATTGTATAAGTTATGCTGTAACAGTTTTTCTAAATTTTTTATTAGATGAAGATACAAGTAGCTTATTATTTTTAAGCAATAGGCTTACTCATAAAGATATTTTAAAAAAGACAGCATTTGAATTAGGAAAGCACTTAAAGAAAAAGGTTTATTTTAATGCTTATAGATCAAAAGAATTAGATGAAATTTTAAAAAATAGTAATGAAAAAGATAATGAATTGATGGAAAATTTAAAAGATTATAAAACAAAAACTATAATTTTCACAACTTATCAAAGTGCTGGAGTCGGAGTAAATATAAAGCATACTTATAGTAAAAGACTTGATAATAAACTAATTAAATTAAATGAGAATATACAAAAAGAAACAGGAATATCTTTAAAATATAAAGATATTGATGAGATAGCACTAGAGAATAAAACTAATATTGTTAGCTTAGAAGATCTGTTCAACGAAAAGATAGTTTTATTATACTATACCAACTTATTATTAAGATGTAAGGCTTTAACAAAGAGAGAGAGATCTTTACTTTTAAATAGATTTAACGATATTGATTTTAAGAAAGTTTATAAAAAAAGATATGATTATACTGAAAATGTAGTTGGAAAAATTATACAAGGAATAGGTAGATGTAATAGAACCAAGGTTCGATGTAAAAAAAGAAATATATATTTAGATAATGATTGTTTTGAAGTTATTAAAAATTTTAAAGATGCTGATAGATTATTTATTGAAGATTTTAACTTTTTATTAACAGAGGCGTTTAAAGAAAAGGGAGATTTAAAAAATAACCTTCAACAAGAGTTATTGAGAAGAGACCGAGAAGTAAGAAGATATTTTGAGAATACATATTTAGATGAGATATCTATCAATAATCAGCTTATAAGAAATACAAAGGATAAAGATAAGAGATTAGATTATATAAATAGTTTTATGAATTTTTATAAAAAGTATGAAAGATTTAGAATGTATGTTTTAAAAAATCCTACAAGAGGTCTTGAGGAAACTGAAAGTGTAGCTTATTTTTCTGCTATGGAAAAAATTGATAACTATACTGCACTTGGAAGTGCTGGAGATAAAGTTGATAATATAATATTTAACACAATAAATGGAAATATATCTAAAAAAGACAGTCGTTTAGATGAATTAAAATCTATTCCGCTTTTAAAAGATATTTTAGAGAATAAAGTTGGTTTATTTGAAAAAAATGATCAGATAGTTTTACCATATATTTATCAAGCTATATTTAAAGGAACTTTAGGTGAAGTTTTAATAAAAGAAATCTTTAGAATTTATGATATTAAACTCAAAAATATAGATGAGGTTTTATCTATAGGTATGTTAGAGATATTCGATGATATAAGTGAAAGTGGTATGTATATAGATTATAAAAATTATAATTTAGAAAAACTTGATAGTAGAGAGTTTTTCAACGATATAATCACAGATAAACTTATTCAAAAGAGAAGATACATAAGCTCTGATAAAAAATTATTTATTGTAAACCTTATAAGTAATAAGTCAAAGGTATTAAATAGAGATATAGCTTTTTATAAAATTCAAGATATTTACAACGAAAGTTACAAAACCTCTGAATATGAAGAAAGTGAAGTTGTTCTTATTTCAGGAGTTTTAAGGTATAGAGAAAATAGTGAAAAATTAGAAATAAATGAAATTCTAGTGAATGAGTTAAAAAAAATGTTGGAGGAAAAGTAGTGAAAGAATATTTTTACGATGGTAGATTTAAAATTAAAAAAATAAATTATGGCAAAATACTTAAAGAGTTTAAAATTTATAAGGTTAATTTAGATATTGTTGGACTGAAAAAAGAGAGTAATTTTAAAGAATATAGTTTGTTTTTAAAGAAAATTCGAAGTTTAAAAGGAATAAAATCATTTTATATAAATAAAGACCTTTATATTTTAGGAGGACAAAATTTAGATATAGATAGTTTAGATTTTGTAGAATCTTTCATAATAGGAGAGGCATATATGATTGATGAAGCAGAAGATTTAGAAAAAATTGAACCTTTAACACTATTAAATCTTTTGATAAGATATTTAGCTTATAAAGATATTCTGAAAATGGATAAAGATATAAAATATATTGATATTAATTCCATCTACTTTTTTATAAAAAAATTATCTAAAGACAAAATATACAAGTTTTTAAGATGTAGTTTTCAAAAATCTAATAACTTTGAGGAGTATGTTTTAAATTTAACTCAAAAAACATTTACTCACGAATCTCTTTTTTATGATAAGTTTAAGTTGAAAAGAAGTATGAAAATTGGTTATGACACTGCTACAAGATTACTTTTACCAAATGAAGACGGAAAATATTATGAAAGAAATCCTTTTTCTAAGAGTATAGAAACAAATTTTTTGGTTCAAACTCCTAACGATTTAGCAAAACTTAAATCTTATTACTTTACACTTTTAAAAGATTTACTAGAAGAGTATTTATCAAAATATATAAAAGTCGAACTTTTAACATTAAAAAATTATAGTCATTTTAATAACAAAAGTAATAAATCATATTTTCAAAAAAACTTAAAAAAAATCTCGAAAAATATAGACATATATTTGATTAAAGATAGATTTAAAGATGGAGAGGATATGATAGCTAAAGATAGTGGCCAAGAGATTATTGAACTTGTGAATAATTTAACTTTTGGAAAATATTCATTACAAAACAAGGGTATTGGAGAGATTACAACAGTATATAATAAGCAAAATTGGAATATATTCTTATTGAATACGATAGATACAAATAAGTTACTTTATGATGGATATAGAGAAATAAAGAAAAGATGTGGTTTAATATCTAATGGTTTT
>JBOFVP010000320.1:0-1952 GCA_051653165.1 Clostridium sp. | reverse complement strand
TTATTATTTACACTAATACCATCATTACTTTTTTCCATAGTAAGTTATTTATCATCAACCAAATCTATGGACAAACTTGTAAATGATTCAATAATAAAAAATAAGGATGGAATAGATAGATACCTAAAAGATAGCCTATCCCAAGCAGATATAATAGCAAAAAAATACTCTACAGACCCAAAAGTCATAGATGCCTTTAAAAGCAATAATAGAGAGCTATTGCTAGATGAAACCCAAGGTCACTTCAATGACCTTAAAGAAATAGAAAATATATCTGTTTTTGAGTTTGGAGATGCAAATGGTAATGTATTTCTAAGAGTACATAATCCAAGTAAGTTTGGAGACAACAAAAAAGATTCCCACTTTGTTTCAGAAGCCCTTAAAGGAAACTCCAATAACGGTACTGAGTGGGGAAATAGTGGACTAGCTTTAAGAAGCATAGCACCAATTAAGGAAAATGGAAAAGTTATTGGTACACTTCAAGTTGGAATTGATACTGATGTAACACAAACCCTAAAAAATATCTTAGGTGTTGATATTTCCTTCTTCCAAAAGGATAAGCTTTTTAAGAGTTCTATAGCTGATGAAACCATATTAAATAAAGTTACATCTAAAAGCCAAGATGCCTTTAACAGTATAACTAGCGGTTCTGAAAACTACGAATTTATTGACAATAAATCTAATGTACTTTTTTATTACCCAATATTAGATAGCTCTGGTAAAAATATTACTGGAATGATTTCAATATATTCCCCTAATGAAGCTATACACAGCTTTAAAAACTTCACTTTAATATTTACACTAATTGGTATACTAGCACTTTTAATTATTTCTCTTCTTCTAGCAATTTATGTTGGAAATAGCTTCACGTTGCCTATAATAAAGGTAACGGAGTTTATGAGACATATTTCTAATGGAGAGTTAAACTACAATAACAATTTAGATGAATTTATTGTTGGTGATAACGAAATTTCCTCTCTAATTACTTCATCTAAAAATATGAAGGGTTACTTAGAAGGCTTTGTTAAAACTATTCAAGAGGAGAGTTCAAAACTTAATACTTCAATAATAAACATAACTTCTAATATAAATACTCTTACTAAAGAGGTTACTGAGGCTTATGCCACAAATAAGGATGTATCCACTGAAATTGAGGGACTAACTGCATGCTCTGAGGAGATACATGCTACCTCTGAAGAGATAAGCAATGAATGTAATGCTATAAATTCTACTGTTTCTTCTGTTTTAGAGAAAACTATTGCTGTTAGAGAGAATGCCTTTACTATTAAATCTGAAACTTTATCTTCTAAGAAACATGCTGAAGGATTATATAGCACCTCTGAAACTAGCTTAATGAATGCTATTAATGAGGCTCAAAATGTTGAGAGAATTAAGATTTTATCAGAAACTATTTTACAAATAACTTCTCAGACAAACCTATTAGCACTTAATGCTTCTATTGAAGCTGCTAGAGCTGGAGAAAGTGGACGTGGATTTGCTGTTGTTGCTAGTGAAATTAAGACTTTAGCTGAAAATTCTAAGGTTGCTGCCATGGAAATACAAGAAGTTACTGAGGTTGTTCTTTCTTCTGTTCATAATTTAAGTGAAAGCTCTAAGGGGATTTTATCTTTCATTAAGGATACTGTAATTCCAGACTACGCTATGATGGTTGAAACTGGTGAGGATTATAGTTGTGATGCTTTATCTATTAATAATATGGTTGATAGCTTTACGAGTAGTACTCAGTTCTTATTAGAATCTATGGTAAATCTTAATACTGCCTTAAATGAGTCATCATCCTCTTCTATTGAAATTAGCTCATCTTCTATTAATGTTGTTAGTAAGATTAATAATATTAAGGTTGAGGCTGAAAATATTGAGAAGGAATCTTTAGAGATAAAGAATAATATTTCATCTCTTGTAAATATGACATCAATGTTTAAACTTTAAAA
>JBOFVP010000319.1:0-8114 GCA_051653165.1 Clostridium sp. | reverse complement strand
CAAGTTAAAATATGATAAAATAGTAAGAAATAGAGAAAAATAACAAGTTATGAAATTAAAATAGAGTTAATTTATATAGTAGTAAATAATGAATTAAAATGAAACGAAGTTATACTACCTGCAATCTAGATATTACAATAGTGTACTAAAGTAACCCAGATTATTTAAGGTGTTCATACCTAGATGAAAGATTACTAAATTAAGATGAAAGTGCGCACAGTGGCGCACTTTTTGTTAGTTTAGTGTTTATACTTATATTCCTTAGGGCTAAGACCAGTTCTCTTCTTAAATAACTGAGAAAAATAAGCTGGGTCATCAATACCAATCTCATAAGCAATCTCATATATTTTCATTTGAGTATTTCTAAGCAAATCCTTAGCTTTATTTATTCTAATTTTAATAATAAGTTCAGAAATAGTTTCCCCAGTTTTCTCCTTAAAAAGCCTACTTAAATAAGCATTACTAACATGAACATGATTAGCTATCTCATTAAGAGTTAAAGAAGTATCATTATAATTTTTAGAGATATATCCCCTTGCATTATCAACAATACTATTCTTCTCATTAGGCTTATTATTTAGAGAGTAAAAAGTAATATCAATACAATTACTTAAAATACTATGAAGCTTCCCAATAGAGGAGCATGAAAGTATATCAGAGAAAATATTAGGATTCTCAATTAAATCAATAAAGGACATACTATCATTAAGAAGTAAATCAGAGCACTTAGAACAAATGAGAATACAAATATGCTTTATATGATCAATACTATACTTATTATCCCTAAAGATTTTAAACATAATATTTATCTCATTCATCAAGTGATTAAATTCAATGTTATTCAAGTGATTTATAATATTATTAACATAATTATTAGTGGTAGAACAATCAATCTCCATAGCAGAACAATTTCCAAAAACAAAAATCTTTTCTCCAACACAGTCATAAAAAGTGAAGTCTAAGGCTGAATTAGCCTCAATAAATCCATTAGGTAAAAGTGAATCATCACAATAAAGATTACTAATACCAAAGAAAATATCACAACTCTTAAAGTTCTTTAGCATAGTTATAGACTCATTACAAAGATCAATAATTGAAGTGTTTGTAAAGTTTTTAGAGTCAACAATTGTTGCAATAGTATTGTTATTAAGAATAATATTATAGTTTGTAACATTACTAAAGATTAAAGGGAAAATATCAATTATATCCTCAATATTACAAGAAGTATCCTTAATCTTAGAAACTAAAACATAGTAATTGTTAAGGCATATATCAATCTCCTTAAGCTTCTGAGAAATAGTATTTTTTTCGTAAATTCCATGAATAATATCATTTAATATGGTACTTTTTAGTTTTTCATTACTTGAAAGCATTTTTTCCTCAAGAACCTTAATCTTAGACTCATTATTTTGAGCCTTAATCAATGATAATTTTGCTTTGTTTATAGCAGAGGCTATATTTTCTGTATTTGTTGGTTTCAATATAAAATCGATTACATTATACTTAAGGGCAGCTTGGGCATAAGTAAAGTCTGAATACCCTGTAAGAAGTATAATTTTAGTATTTGGCTTATTTTCATATATATATTTAGATAGTTCGATACCAGTCATTTCAGGCATTTTTATATCAGATATTACAATATCAATATGTTCCCTAGAAAGCACATCACAGGCTTCAAGACCACTTGAAACATCACTGATTACTTGACAGCCAAGAGCTTTCCAGTTAATTATTTTTAAAAGACCTTTTCTAATTAATGGTTCATCATCAACTAATAATACATTATACATTTTTATCCCCCTCATCTAATGGTAAACTAAGTCTAACCCTAGACCCTTCTCCAATTTTACTCTCAATAATAATAGAATATTTATCTGCATATAGTAGTTCAAGTCTTCTACGAATATTTTCTAAAGCTATACTATTATGACCCTTTTTTCTTGAATCAATAGGTTTTTCATCTAATGGTTTAAGCTTTTCTACATCAAATCCAACACCATCATCAACAATTGAAAAGTATAATTCATCATCATCTTCCCAAATTTGAAGCTTAAGTAATCCACCTAAAGCCTTTGGCTCAATTCCATGAACTATGGCATTTTCTACTAGTGGTTGAATACAAAGCTTTGGAACCTTGTACTCTAGAATTGAATCATCTGATATAGATAGTTCTACCTTTAACCTATCAGAGAACCTACTTTTTTGTAGTTTAATATAGTAATCTATATATTCTAACTCTTCTCTAACTGAAATTAGTTCATTTCCAGAAAAGTTAAGGTTGGCTCTTAAAAGCTTGGACAAATTCGTTGTTAGCTCTGAGATTGTCTCATTGCTACTAAGCTTTGCGTGCCAATTAATAGTATCTAAAACATTAAAGATAAAGTGTGGGTCCATTTGGGACTTTAAAAATTTAAGTTCACTTTCTTTAATTAGTAATTGTTTATCATATACTTGGTTAATTAAGTTGTCTATTTCATCAGTCATGTTATTAAACACATGGCTAATATCATTTAATTCACTATATTCATAGCTTGGCATCTTTGTCTTTAAGTCTCCATTTTTAACTCTTTTTATATTTTTCAAAAGGTTAGTTAAAGGGGATGAAATGCCATGGTATAGTGTAAAATAAAACTTTATACATATTGCTGTTAATACAAGAAACATAAAGAAATACTCAAATACAGGGTTCCTATTAACAGAGAATATGTCCTGAGATGGAATTACTGTAGTTAAATGTAGTGAGCTATTTGCAATTTCATTGTTTAACACAAAGTATTTCAATGCACCATATCTAGTTTCATAAAGTTCTTCTTTATTAATAGAAGATAATTCATCTATTAAGGATGTATTATTTTCTAGCTCTTCATCAAAGGAAGAGAAAACAACAGTATTATTGGATAAATCCTGCACTATAAAATTAAGGTTAGGATATAAATCTCTTAACTGTTGAAAGTCAAAAATTAGTGTAGAATCAACTTCTAATAAAAGATACCCCTGAATTTCACCAGTACTTAAATCATAGCATCCTCTTAAGATATAAAAAATATCATTATTTTTTGGAGATCTAATTATAATCGGAAGTTCTCCAGTTAAATCCATAGAGGACATTATGTTTAAACTATCATCAATAGTTTGTAAGGTATTATCATTTTTAGTTGTATAGTAATAATTATCCAAGTCCTTAAAGAGGAAGATAGATTTAAAAACTCCATTGCTCCAAGCTGGATTAAATAGTAAAAATGGTTTTACCTCTCTCTCAAACCTAGATTGTAATATTATTTTATCAATATTAGTTTCAGGAACTGCATTTAAAAGGTGTACAATTTGACTGTTAACTAATAATGATAATGAAGTATTTTTAATATATTCGAACTGATAATTAATGTTTGTAGAAGTTTCTTCTGTAAAGGAAATTAGGTTTCTCCTAAGATTTTCTTTATAGGTAGAAGAAATATTAACATATGAGTAGATTGAATATAGTAGGGTTGGTAGAAGTATCATAAACACAAATGAGGATAATATTTTGTATTTTAAGGAGGTCTTAGTTTTTTCTCTAAGTTCTCTTATTTTGTTAAGAACCCTATTATTTTTATGTGTATTTATTTCTCTCATAATAATCTCCTGCAAAGTTAAATTGTCGAAAAATATTTCATTATATTAAAATTATAACAATATATTATTTATTTTATCAAACTTTAATTGAAAAATCTTCTAAAATGGGCAATAAAGTTAAATAATATCAAAATTTTAATATAAACTAGAATTTTATATGAATATCCTGTGTAAAATTTTATCCCATTACAAAATGATAATAAAGTTAAGAAATATCAAAATATTTATAGAAAACTAATTAAAAGATAATGTTTACATAAGGAATCTAGTTAAAATAACAATAGTTGAAAACAAAATATTCTATTAATTAAATGTTTACATGGAGTTATAATTACCTCAAGGAAAACCTAATCTCCTTAAAATAAAATATAGGAGGGATACTATGGTAGTAACAGTGGAAGAAGTAATCCTAAGATTACTATTAGCCATATTAATTGGTGGAATGATTGGGTATGAGCGAGAATTTAAGAATAGAGCAGCTGGATTTAGAACTCATATTTTAGTTTGTATTGGTGCTACTGTAATATCCCTTATTCAACTAAAAATGGCAGAGCAATCTCTAAATCTAATTACAAATAATCCTGAGCTTGCAGAGGTTTTAAAGGTTGATTTTGCAAGACTTGGAGCACAGGTTATAACTGGAGTTGGATTTTTAGGGGCAGGAACAATAATTCACACAAAGGGATCTATTAGAGGGCTCACTACAGCAGCATCCCTTTGGGTAGTAGCATGTCTTGGTCTTGGGATAGGAATGGGCTACTATGAGGTTGTAATAGTTGGTGGAATTGGGATTTTTATAACCTTAGTTGCCTTAAAGAAGTTCCAATCTAAATTTATTGCAAGAGTTAGAAAGAAGGTAATAAGGGTAAATTGTTCAATGGACAAGGGTGCATTACAATTTATAGAAGATACCTTCCACCAAAATGGTTTAGTTGTAGAGAAGATTGAATTTCTTCATGAAGAGGATAGGGAAACTCATAATCCACGTGAACTTGCAGTTTTATACACTTTAAATGTACCAAAGTTTATACATATGGAGACAATTTTAAGTAGATTAAGTGTACATGATGGAGTTCTTGCAGTGTCAGAGCAAAGTGGAAATAAGACTAAAAAATCTATATATAAGATTCATGCAATATAGATTTAGGGGGGAAGATAAATGGAAAATAATAAATTATTAGAACTACAAAGTATAGTTAAAAATATTTCTGAGGAAATATGTCAAAATATAAAAAGTGAAAAGTTAAGGGATGTCTTTAAAAGATGTTTTATAAATACCATTGAAAGTACAGTAAATGTAGAGGGGGAGGACACATTTATTATAACAGGGGATATACCAGCAATGTGGCTTAGGGATTCAACCTCCCAAATAGAACATTATATGCCATTTATAAAGGAGCATAAGGAACTTCAAAAAATGATAAAGGGCTTAATAAATAGACAAATAAGTTGTGTATTAATTGACCCATATGCTAATGCCTTTAATAAGGAGCCAAATAATGAGAGATGGGACTTCGATAGAACAAATGAGTTAAAGCCTTGGATTTGGGAAAGAAAGTATGAAGTAGACTCCCTTTGTTATCCAATAAAGCTTATTTATAAGTATTGGAAAGAAACAGGGGATAACTCAATATTTACAAAGGAAGTAAAGGAAGCATTTAATGTAATAATATCTCTTTGGTGTATTGAACAAAATCATAGCCAAGCTTCAGAGTATTTCTTTGAAAGAGATAACTGCCCTGAAACGGATACCTTAGTTAATAAGGGAAGAGGAAGAGAAGTAGGTTATACAGGTATGACATGGTCAGGTTTTAGACCAAGTGATGATGCTTGCATGTATGGATATTTAGTTCCTTCAAATATGTTTGCAGTGGTTGTTCTTAAATATATTGAAGAAATATCAAAGGAAGTATATAAAGATATTGATTTAGTGGATAAAAGTAAAAAGCTTAGAGTTGAGATTGAAAATGGAATAGAGAAGTTTGGAAAGGTGGATCATGAGGAGTTTGGAACAATTTATGCCTATGAAACAGATGGGTTAGGAAATTACAATCTAATGGATGATGCAAATGTACCAAGCCTACTTTCAATTCCATATTTAGAGTATAGAGATTGTAATGATGAGATTTATGAAAACACTAGAAGATTTATATTAAGTAAAAATAATCCCTTCTATTTTGAGGGTAAGGTAGCGAAGGGGATAGGAAGTCCTCATACTCCAAAGGATTATGTGTGGCACATAGCACTTTCTCTTCAAGGGCTAACCTCAATTAGTGATGAGGAAATTAAAGATATTATAAATACTTGCATTTCTACAGATGGAGATGAGGGTTTTATGCATGAGGGATTTAACTGCAATAATCCAAAAGAGTATACAAGACCTTGGTTTGCTTGGTCAAACTCAATGTTTGCATACCTTGTTTATAAGGGGGTTATGAAGGGAATTATTTAATAAAATTAATAAAAATAAGTTATAAAAGGAGAGTATTATTATGTCAGGTGTAGTACTAAAAAATATAAAGAAGGTTTATGATAATAAATTTACAGCAGTTCAGGACTTTAACTTAGAAATTGGAGAAGATGAATTCATAGTATTTGTTGGACCATCAGGATGTGGAAAATCAACAACTTTAAGAATGATAGCAGGACTTGAAGAAATAAGTGATGGAGAGTTATACATAAATGATATACTTTGTAATGATGTGGCTCCAAAGGATAGAGATATAGCAATGGTTTTCCAAAACTATGCCCTGTATCCACATATGACTTGTTATGAAAATATGAGTTTTGCTTTAAAGCTTAGAAAAACTCCAAAGGATGTTATTCATGAGAAGGTTATGGAGGCAGCAAAGATTTTAGATATTGAATACTTATTAGATAGAAAACCAAAGGCTTTATCAGGGGGGCAAAGACAAAGAGTTGCCATGGGAAGAGCTATTGTAAGAAATCCAAAGGTATTCTTAATGGATGAACCACTTTCAAATCTTGATGCAAAGCTAAGAGTTCAAATGAGAACAGAAATTGCTAAGCTACACAAGAAACTTAATACAACATTTATATATGTTACCCATGACCAAACAGAGGCTATGACACTAGGGACAAGAATTGTTGTTATGAAGGATGGTGTTGCGCAACAAATAGCATCACCAAAGGAGATTTATGAAAATCCTTCTAATTTATTTGTTGCAGGATTTATTGGAAGTCCTCAAATGAATACTTTTTATGGGACAACATTTGAAAAGGATGGGAAAATATACTTAAATACCCTGGGGAATGATATAGAGCTTCCAAAGGAAAAGGCTGATAAGATAAGGGGAACTAAGAATGCTAATGCAGAGGTTATTGTTGGAATTAGACCAGAAAATATTAGCTGTAAGGAGATAGATTTAAAAAATACAGCCTTGATATTTGAGTGTCCTGTGGATATTACAGAAAACTTAGGAGCTGAGACATTAATTTATATTAATGTTGATGATAGACAACTTACAATTAGAACCACAACAGCAGAGGCTCCAGAACTTGGTGGAAGAATAAGATTTACAATGGATGTAAATAGAATTCATATATTTGATAAAGGGGAACAAGTTACATTATTCTAAGAAAAATGACGGTTCATTTACGTTAAGGTGATGAACCGTCTTTTTAAATTAAAGGAGTGATATTATGATAAAAACAACTATAACAGCTCATGCTGGATGCTTAAATTCTAAGGTTGATAGTATTGAATCTGTTGCTCTTGGAATAGAAATTGGAGCAGATTACTGTGAGGTGGATGTTAATTCTCTTGAAAATGGGGTTGGGGTGCTTAAGCATGATGAAATAAGGAATGAAGATGAGGATTTTGTTACCTTAGAAGAGGTGTTTACCCTTATTTTAGATAAGGATATTAAGCTTAACTTAGATATAAAAAATAAAAGGGCTTTACCATATATAGAAAAGTTAGGAGAGGAACTTAATATACTTCCAAAGCTATTGCTTTCAGGGGTAGATGAACATGATACCTTAAATCTAAAAAATTCAGGATATAAAATAAAGTATTTAATGAATGTTGAATATGTGGGTATGTTAGATAATAGTGAGTTAATAGAAAAGTATATTAACTATGCTAAAAAAAGTAATGCAATAGGGTTAAATGTTGATTATAGATATTGTACAAAGGAATTAATTGAAGAAGCACATAAAAATAACTTAATTATTTCTTTGTGGACAATAGACGATAAAGAAACAATAGAAAAATTCATAGCCCTTGGAGTAGATAATATTACAACAAATAGACCAGAGATAATTTTATCTTAGAGTAGAATCCTTCTTTTTAATCTTAGGGTGGAAGTTTTGGGAATAAATTTTCTGCGAAAACTTCCATTAGAAAGTTATTGTAAAAAAATATTCTGAAAATTTATCAGTGCAAAGTTTTTGTAAAATAAAGTTACTATTTTAGATAATTGTAGAACGTTTACAGGGATAGTAAAATAAAGACAAGAAGTAGATAAGCACAGGAGGAT
>JBOFVP010000318.1:0-6579 GCA_051653165.1 Clostridium sp. | reverse complement strand
ATGGCTTATCTAAGATTAAGGAAGAGGAAGTTATAGGCATGAGAATAATGTTTCTTTCAGGAGCTAGGCAAATAGATGTTATAAACCATTATGGTTACAGTAGAGGTGCTATTGGAGCAATATTGAAAAATAGAACATGGAAGCATATACCGAATACTCTGGAAGAACTATTAAAACTAAATAAGACTGCATAAGGATAATAATGTCTCCCTCTTCTGGGAGATTTTTTTATTGTAATAATTTTTTTATCCTCTTCATTGTATATCTACCATGAACAACAAATCACAGGAGGTAACAACTATGGCAGACGTTAACACAGTAACAGATCCAGCGGGAGTAAATGCTAACGAAGTGGATCAAGCAGGTGGGAACCCAACACCAGAAATAACACTTCCTCAATCAGTTGAAGAATTGAAAGCCCTTTTACAATCAGAAGCTGATAAGAGAGTGGCTTCAGCACTTAGAAAGCGTGAAGATAATCTAAAAGCTGACTACGAGGCTAAGATTGAGAAAGCAAAAGAAGAGGCAGCTAAATTAGCTAAGATGACTCAAGCTGATAGAGAAAAAGCAATATTCGATGCTGAAAGAAAGGCTTTTGAAGAGGAAAGAAAATCATTTGCTAAGACACAATTATTGAATCAAACAATGGTTGAACTTCAAAAAGAAAGCTTACCAGTTACATTTGCTGAGTATATGATGGCTGATACTGCAGAAGAGGTTGTTGAAAAGATTAATAGCTTTAAAACAGTATGGCAGGAAGCATTGCAAGTAGCAGTAGATGAAAGAATAAAGTCTAAAACTCCTAAGGCAGGAACATCTAATAATAACGCTATTACTAAAGAAGATTTTAAAAAGATGACTTACAAAGAAAGGGTGGCTTTATATGATTCTAATGCCGAATTGTATAAGTCCTTAAATAAATAATTATCCTATGGAGGTAAACAAAAGATGAGTTTAACTAAATTAGAAAACCTAATTAATCCTGAAGTCTTAGCTGACATGATTTCAGCAGAACTTCCACAATTATTAATATTTGCTCCAATAGCAGATATAGACACAACTTTAGCTGGACAACCAGGGAATACAATTACTGTTCCTAAGTACTCATATATTGGAATGGCAGAAGATGTTGCTGAAGGTGAAGAAATAGGTTCAGCACAATTACAAACTTCAACTACTCAAGCTACAGTAAAGAAAGCAGGTAAAGCGGTAGACATTACTGATGAATCTATTTTAAGTGGTTATGGAGATCAAGTGGCTGAAGCTGAAAAACAATTAAAGATGGCTATAAGAGATAAGATTGATTTTGACTGTTTAACAGTATTAGGTGATGCAACAGTAGAACACAATGCTGGAGCTAAAATATCTTATAACGCTATAGTTGATGCAGTTGACTTATTTGATGAAGAGGAAAACGAAGCTAAAATATTATTTGTTAATCCTAAGCAAGTAACTCAACTAAGAAAAGATGCGGACTTTAAGGATATGAATAAATATCAATTACCAGTTATGATGAAAGGGCAAATCGGAGAAATCTGTAATTGCTACGTAGTTCCTTCTAAGAGAATTAAGCTAAATGAAGCTGGTACTGCTTATGAAAACTACATCGTTAAGGCTGGAGCTCTTAAGGTTTACTTAAAGAGAGATGTTCAAGTTGAAACTGGTAGAGATATCAAGAAGAAGATTACTTCTATTGTTGTAGATGAACATTACACAGCTCACTTATATGATGAGTCAAAGGTAATTAAAGCTTACTTCAACAAATAATCATAATGGGCCTCTTCAAGGGGCCTCTTCCCAAAGGGAGGTAAGGCAATGTTTTTAACTGATGTTAAGATACTGCTTCAAATAAAGACCAGTGATTGTTCTAAGGACGAATTACTATCGTATTTGATAAGGCAGGTTAAAATAAAAATCCTAAACTACTGTAACATACAAGAAATACCGTTATCACATCAATACCTGATCCCTGAAATGGTAGCTTCATATTATAACCTTATGTATAAGCCTTATGAAGAGGAACAAGTTCAAGCTAGAACTGATTCTAAGGTAATCAAGAAAGAAAGCATTGGTGATTACTCTGTAGAGTATGATACTGGTGAAGCTTCTAAGAAACCTACACCTTCAATAGCAGATACATCTAAATTAGAATCAGTTCTAATGGATTATAAAAGTGAGCTTAATCAGATAAGGAAGTTAAGGTTATAATGGATAGTTTACTTAATCAAGTGTGTACAGTAAAAAGGGCGAACGTTTTTGGAGCTAAAAATGGCTCAAACAAATATTACGTTGATTTATATGAAGATGAAATAGTAGGAACTTACCCATGCAGGATAGTAAGAAAAAGTCCTACAACCTCTTCAAACCAAGTAGATTCAACGGTTCAAGGCACTATGAGAGCTTACTTTAATAATGAAGCTGATGTTGAAGAGGGCGATATAATTGAATGTTACGAATATTTTTCATACACGTTCAAGATATTATTCGTATACAACCCTGGCTTTCATCATAAAGAAGTAGACTTAGAAATAGTACCTAAAAGCGTGTAATATCAATGCTTGAGGATATGTTAAAGGACTTACATTGCGTGAAATCAAAATTTCACGCAGAGTTGCCTAAACTAAAAACTAGCATGGGTAAAACACTAAAAGATGATATCAAAAGATATACTCCAAGAGATTCAGGAAGACTAGCTGAAAGTTACAAGGTAAAAGTAACTGGTGATGATATAGAAGTAAGTACAGATGTTGAGTATGCTCCTTATGTAGATAATGGACATTCAACAGGAAGTTCTTTTGTAAAAGGAGTCCATATGTATGATAAAGCTATTAATAACTTTCATGTTAAATCAGATAAACTAGTTAATGATTTCTTGGACCAAGTAAATCCATTTAAGTAAAAGCAGGAGGTAGCCATGGATCTATTTTATATAGTTGAATCAATTTGTAAACACATAAGTGAAAGATTTGATGATACTAACATCTATATAAATGATGTACCACAGGGTTTTACTAGACCTAGCTTTTATGTAGGATTAGTTGATTGTGTGGATCAAGACTTAAACCTTGGCACTATGAAGAGGCGAGCTACATTTGAGATAGTGTATTTTGCACCAGTAAATAGTAGAGGGCTTACAGATAAATTTAAACAACATGCAGTTTATATGAATATGGCTTCAACATTTAGTGAGCATTCATTGGCTGTTAAAGATAGATATATCAAAATCACTTCAAAGAATGGAAACTTAACTGATACAGAGGCTCACCTAAGCGTCAATTTCGATTATGCAGTTGATAATGATTCAATGTTAAACGTAGATGACCTGTGCGAGCTTATGAGAGAGTTACAGATTAAATATTTATATAACTAATGAATTATGGAGGTACAAACCTATGAGTTTTCCTAAAATTAATATTACATTTAAAGGTTTAGCAGGTTCAGCGGTTACTAGATCAGCAAACGGTATAGTAGCTTTAGTATTAAAGGGTGAATCAAAGTTCCACGTATTAGAATCATTAGCAGATATGCCAGAGGATTTAACAGCAGTTCAAAAAGAAGCTGTAGAAATGGCTTTCAATGGTGCTAGTAAGGTAATAGTTTCTGTAGAAGATACAGTAGCTAAATCATTAAAGAGATTAGAAACAGTTAGATTTAATTACTTAGCGGCTCCAGAGGCAGAAACAGCTGATAATACAGCTATTGCTTCATGGATCAAGTCACAAAGAGAATCTAAGTCTAAAAGAGTAAAAGCTGTCTTAGCTAATACCGCTTCTGATAGTGAAGGTATTATAAACTTCACTACAAATGGTATCAAAGTTAAAGATAAAGAAGAAGCTTACTCAACTCAAATGTTTACTGCAAGAATGGCTGGTTTAATAGCTGGTACTGGTGCAAGAGATTCAGTTACATTCGCAAGATTACCTGAGGTAGAGGATATTGCAGTTCATTTAACAGAAGAGGAAGCTGCGGCTAAAATTTCTGCTGGTGAATTAGTTTTATTCCATGATGGCGATAAGGTTAAGGTTGCTAGAGGAGTTAACTCATTAGTAACTGTTACTGGTGATAAAAATGAATCATTCAAAAAGATTAAGTTAGTTGAAATCATGGATATGATTCATGACGATATCAAGAGAACTGCTGAAGATGATTTCATTGGTAAGATAAGAAATACTTACCCTAACAAATTACTTTTATGCAATGCTATAAATGCTTACTTTGAAGCTTTAGAAGCAGAAGAGGTACTGGAAGCTAAGCAAAATAAATGTGAAATAGATGAAGTTGCTACAAGAGCATACTTAAAGGCAATTGGTGAAGATGTTAATGCATTAAAGCCTGCTGAGATTAAATCAGCTAACACAGGCGATAAGGTATTTATATCTGCTAAAATCTCAATGATTGATTCTATGGAAATAATTGATTTTGTTATAGCAATCTAATATAAAAAGCAAAGTTATTTGTATAACTAAGGTGAGGTGGGAAAAAGTTCCCTCTTCATCTTAAAACTATAATATGGAGGTACAACCTAATGAGTTTTAAAGGTAAAAACGTTATAAATGGTACTTACGGTTCAGTTTGGGTAGATGGTGAAAAGATTAATGAATGTTTCGGCCTAAAAGCAACTGTTGAAATACAAAGAGAAGATATTAAGATGTGCGGAAACCTTTGGGTAGCAAGTAAAATGCTTGGAGCTACTGGTAAGGGTTCAATAAAGTTACACAAGGTATCAACTAGATTTGAAGAAAAGATATTCAATGCAATTAATTCAGGAGAAGACACTGACTTTGAAATCCAATCAATGTTAGCTGATCCAGATGCATTAAATAAAGGTAAAGAAACTGTATTATTAAAAGGTGTTCAATTCGATGAGCTTACTATGCAAGATTTCGAAGCAGGAGCAGCTGGTACAGTAGAAATACCATTTAGATTCTGTGGAGCAGAATATTTAGATAAGATAGTTTAATTAGTGGGTCGGCAGATTTCTTGTTGAACGAGAAATTTACCGACCAATATATAAGTAAAGTATACTTATTGGGATATATTATCTACAGAAAACTAGTGGGACTAGTTTTTTAGGGATGTTAGTTATTAACTTATACGGAGGGCGTGTAAAAGCGCTCCTCCCATTTATATTGATATTATTTGATTTAACGGAGGAGCAAATTACATGACAAATGCATTAGATTTATTATTAGGAAATGAAGAGTTATTACAAAAGCCATCTAAGGAATTTATCGTAAGAAGATTATCTAGAGGCGAAGTAGAGTTTAAATTAACTTTAGAAGCAGTTACTATGAATCAGTTTAAGCATATTCAACAAATGTGTACTGATAAAAGAGGTACTGTAGATGCAATAGGCGTTCAAGTAATGTTACTTACTTATGGAGTAAGAGAGTTTAACAATAAACTAACTGAAAACAAGGATAAGTTACAAGATACATTTTCTAAGCTAGGTGTAGCTAATTCAGAGGGATTAGTTCAAAAGGTATTATTGCCAGGAGAGATTAGCACAATAGCTTCTGAAATTACTGACTTAAGTGGTTTCGGTGAAGATATGGTTGAAGAGGTAAAAAACTTCTAGCCAGCAATGATACTGAAACAATCCTTATGTATTATTGTTGGAAGTACCATAATGTGAAGCCATCTGATTACTATAATATGACTGCAGGAGAGAAAACTGTTTTAACTGCATTCTACACAATAGAGATGGAAGAAATGAAAGAGAAAGCTGAGGCTGTAGCAAGTGCAGGAGTTTGCCCTGCTATGGCTTTTAAATAAAATTAACGCTACCTTCACTCTGAGGGTAACGTTAAAATATTAAAGATTTTTATAAGTGTCAAGATGACCAATTTAAAAATTTTATAGGGGGCAACATGCACCTTATTAAATGTTTATAGGGGACATTGTGTTACTTATAAAAAATGCACTAAGGGGCGGGGCTGATTTGGCTCCGTCCTTTTTAAATATAATCATAGGAGGAATAGCTATGGCTAAAGAGTATTCTGCAAAACTCACACTTCAAGATAACTGGAATCAGGTAATAGATAAAGCCATTACTAAAACAAGTAAGCTCCTAAGGGAAGCTCAGAAGCTTGATAAGATGAAAGTTAATCCAGAAGTAAACATAAAGACTAATAAAGTCCTTATGAAGAGGGTACAAGATGATTTAAAGAAACTTGAAAAAAGTAATATTAACATAAAGACAAAGTTAGATTCTTCATTTAGGTCAACAGTTAATGCAGTACAAAGAGCTGTACCTAATAAAAAGGTTGTTTCTATTGAAGCCAAGGAAAATGTAACTAAAACTCTTAACAATGTGGAGAGAGAAGTTTTTACTAAAACTAATAAGGTTAATAACATATTAAAAGGCTCAATGAAAGGTATGACCTCTTCAATAAATGCTTCTCTAAGCCCATTAGGGAGACTGATTAATGGATTAGGTAGAGTAAGAAGTGTAGCTAGTGCTATGAGCAAGGCTACAGGTTCAGGATTGTTTGGTTCAGCATTAGCAGGAGGATTGGCAGGTAAGGTTGCTGGTAAGAATACAAGAACAGAATCAAGGAATAGGACTATAAGAGGAAA
>JBOFVP010000317.1:0-1042 GCA_051653165.1 Clostridium sp. | reverse complement strand
TAAGGAAACTTTACTTGCAGATAATAAGGAAAAAGATTTTAAAAAGAAGTATTTTAGTTTTACCGATAATTTAGGATTAACAATGGGTTCATTTACTATTTATAAATATAGACTTACATCTCCTTTTGATTTTTGTGATATATTTATTGCAGAAAATTTACCTAATGAAAAGACAAATCGTATCAATGTGCAAATACGTTCACTTTTTCTATGGGAATATGGAGAAAAATATTCTATTTCAATGAGTTTTGCTTATCTTAAAGAATTTTTAAAACTTTATGATTTAGAAGTAAAAAATGTTTGTGAGAATAGAATAGATTATTGTTATCACACTAATTTAATTCAAAATCCTCAAACATACTTTAAGGATGAATTTTTAGAGCCTTATTTAGTTACTGCATTTAGAAAAGGTAATAAATATTTTGATATTAAATCACAAACTCATGATGACTTTGTTTCATGTAGGAAAAGGACAGTTTTTAAGTATTCATATCTTTTATTAGGTAGAAGAGATAGTAATAATGTTATATTTAGAACTTATAATAAATCTAAGGAAGTAATAGAAGAAGGTTATAAATCATTTTTTATTTATAGATGGTTTGAAGAAAAGTTAATTAATATGTATGATTTTACGATATACACTAATGCTTATTTTACTAATCAATATGAAACCATAGAGTATGTAATGGCTCATTTTTATTGTCAATTTGGCAAGGATGAAAATATTAAATTGCAATTAGAAAAATTATTAAGTTCAAAGATCTCTCGTTACCAGGACATAAAAAAAATTGTTACCTCTGTTTTACCTTATCCAACTATAGTTATGAACTTTGAATATCAGACAATGAGGAAATTTTATTCTTCAAGCCATAATTTAATTGACCAATTAGATTACAATAAATTTTTTAATGATGAAAGTGATATATTACAGAGGCTTTACAAAATTGTTGATAATAGAAAAATATTTTTAGATTATTTAACTTCAAAGCAAGTTTGTTTTAAAAGAATTGTTCCAACTGGAGAAGATGAAAAAGGTATTTAC
>JBOFVP010000316.1:0-1331 GCA_051653165.1 Clostridium sp. | reverse complement strand
GGTATCATTTTCTCTTAATTTATTAATATATTCACTATGTTCCTTTAAAACTGTAGTAATTATATTTTCACCAAACATGTCCTTTAAAATCTTCGAGCTTTCAGTAATTGGTAAAGAAAAAATATTTCTCCATTGATTTTTAAAAGTCTTAATAAATGTGCAAAAAGTTAAATAATCCTCAGGTGATTCATCCCACTTTTCGCTTAATTTTTCATCAGGGTTAGTTGGATTGAATATTTCAAGTGGTTTCTTTCCAGTATTGTTTATAGCAATTATAATTCTATCAAGAATATTATTAATAGCAAGATATTCACTTGATTCTCCATAGTAATAATGACCAGCTAGGGTGGTTAAAACAATGCTTTTAACACCAGTTGAATCATCAGCTTGAAAGTAAACATCTCTGTATCTCTTCATAAGTTGTACAGCTCTTATAAGAGGGTTAACATAGCTATAAGGAGAATCAGGCAATGGCTCAACAGATGCTAGTGCTTTCTTTTCTAATATAATCTTAGTAGCTTTATTACACATAGATTCAAACCAAATGCTATAGCCTTTTGGGTTACTATCAGCCCAATCAACCTCATTTTTATCAGGAACTTTTAATTTAGTGTCATTAGAATAAAGAGAAAGGGGGAAAGATGGCAAGATATCAATATGAAAATCATTAGCATAATTAATTCTTACACATCTGTTTTTAAGCTCCTTCATATCTTTATAGGTTTCATGTTCCTTAAATCTACGATTAAGTTGAAAAAGTAAATCAAGTGGGTGAAAATCATTCCAATCGCCGCTTAACTCTAAAACGAAGTCCAAGTCAAACTCATTTCCTTTAAGTGGTTTAACATTAGTTTGAATACTATAAGAACCTTGTGGATAAAACTTTATAGTAGCAAAATTACCAAAGAAATCCTCATCATCTTCAATCCATTTACAAAGTGCAAGATAACTTCGTTCTACTCTCTCTTTTCTAGTATTGTCTAATTGAAGTTTTTCAGTAATTCTATTTAAAATATCATTAATTTGATTCTCTTTGCTTTCTGTGAAATACATAAAATCCTCCTTTATTCTATAAGAGATTTGGCGTGTTTTCCAATAGTTAGTTCTTCTTTTTCTAATGTTCTTCCAAGTTGAGAAATTTCAATTGGATTAAACCATCTATAATCAGTTGAGTTGTTGTTCATTGTTCCTTTTAAAATACATTCCTGTTCTTCTGTTGGAATAAAATGTACAATATCTCGTATAAGAACTTCATAACAACCCAATTTTTCTGATTTTTCTATAGGTAATATTTCTCTTTTAATAAACTCTACACGCATATTTTCAAATGC
>JBOFVP010000315.1:0-1405 GCA_051653165.1 Clostridium sp. | reverse complement strand
TAAAGAGTTTAAAAAAATGTATAACACATATAAGGCAAATAAAAAAACACTAGAAGGATTAAAATTAGAAGCTAAGTGGCAGCCAGTTCCAGACGAGATAAGTATTGTGGTTAAGTATGATTTAAGTATACTAGATTATTCTATCCCACCTTATGTGTCAATTTTCAATGCTTTATATGATTTAGAGGAGTATCAAGCGTTAAACAAGGCTAAAGTAACTGCGGAAAATTATACACTAATAGGATTAAAAATACCTATTAAAAAAGATAGTCAAGGTGCAGATGAGTATTTGGTAAGTGATGAAATGATTGAAGCTACAACTATGATGTTGGAAGATTCTCTACCTGATTATATGGGATATTTCACAACCCCTACTGATATTGAAACGGTAAAAGCAAGTACATCTTCTGACAGTAAAATAGACCAAGTAGCTAATGCAACAGAAAATGTATTTAATTCATTTGGTTATGCTCCTATGATGTTTGGGGTTAAAAATGATAATAGTAGTACACTAGAATATTCTGTAATGGTAGACCAACAAAAGTTATTCCCTATTTATAGGCAATTAGAAACACATTGGGATTATAAGTTAAAAGCAAAATATAAGGATAATTTTAAATTAAAACTATTAGATATAACTTGGTTTAACTTAAAAGAAATGTTAGCTTATTATAAAGATAATGTCCAATGGGGAGTACCTATTCAGATAGTTGTACCATTGATATTAGGATATGATATGAGCGATTTAAATGATATGGTATTAATGCAAGAGGAAATATTTGATACATTAAATAAATGGATACCTCCAAAGTCAAGCTATACACAAAATAGTAATGAGGTTGGAGAATCTGGAAGTCCTAAGAAGGATGGAAAGGATTTATCTCCTAGTGGGGAACAAACTAGAAAAAATGATGGCAATAGTAGGTGATTAAATGAAAATGGTTTTATGTTTTGACGATGAGACTAGGGAGGAATTATTAAGAAATGGATATAAATATTTTGGGAAAAGAGATGTAAGTGGGAGAACTGCTTATATCTTTTTTAATAATGGTAATAAACTCAATTTTGAAAAGAATAAAGTTATGTTTACCAATATACTACATTTTTAGTGAGAGGAGGTGAAGCAATGAGTAAAGAGATTAAAAATTTAATTTTCAATGGAACTATGTCTAATTTTGAAATGGTTAATCCTGAGTTTGCAAAGGTTAAGGTGTATGTTTGTTACGCAGGCAAGAACAGAAACAGAAGTGAGATTTCAAGAGAAGTATTAGATGAAATGGCTAAAACAATATATGGAATACCTGTAGTTGCAGAGTATGATGAAGTTAATAATTGCTTCAAAGGACATGGTGGGAAGTTAGAGGTTAGTGATGAGGGAATTGATTTTATTCAAACTACTGTACCT
>JBOFVP010000314.1:0-2170 GCA_051653165.1 Clostridium sp. | reverse complement strand
ACTCTAGCAAGCTCTACTGAATCTGTAATTTGCAATTTATTATTAAGTGCCATAATACCTCCTATATAACTAAAATCTCTACCTATTCTTTTATAAAATAAGAAACCTCTCTATTAACTATTCTAGCCTCAACTAACATTCCATTCTTTATGTCAACTTTTCCTCATTTTTATTAGTTAAATAACTTACGGGCAACTCACAAATACCCGTATAAAAGCTTTTTCCCTCATTTTGATTAACCTTTGAGTCAACACTAATATTAGTAAGAGAAGATTTTAATGTCCCATATTCCCTTTGAGGAAGTCCTCCAAACTCTAAAATAACCTCATCACCTTCTTTTATTTCTCCAAGATTTTGATTATCAATATAAACCTCAACCTTATAGTTTTCATTATCCTTTGGTATTATGGATGCTATTTCAGTTCCACCTTGAACAAAATCTCCAACCTTTACTGGAGTTAAAATTGTTACCACACCATCACTTTGTGCCTTTATAGAAGTTGTTTCTAATTTTGTATTTGCAACCTCTAAATTCATCTTTATATCATTTATCCCACTTTGTAATGCTGTAATATTAGAGTCAATTTGTGCTATATATTGCTCCTTATAACTTCCATTATTACTAGCTGGTGTTCCTTCTTTTAACTTACTCTCATTTTGAGCTATGCTACTTAAAACATTTGATTTTTGACTATTTTTATACTTCTCTATTTGAGATTTTGTACTGAGGATACTTTTATTTAACTCCTCTATTTGAGCTTGTACAACACTTTCATTTTCCTCATTCTTACTTTCTTCCAATTCCTTAATCTTATTTTCAGCCTCACTAATATTATTTTTATAGGAATTTAAAGTTAATTCATAGTCTTTATATTGATAATATAAGTAATTATCTTCCTTAAAATAATTCTTCTCTTCTTCATAGGATTTTAAAAGTAATTTTAAATCCTCATTTTGTTTTCTTATTACTTCCTTTTGCTTTTCTACTGAATCTATTTGAGAGTTTCCACTTCTTAAATTTTCTTCATATAAAAGATATCTCTTATAATAATCCTTCTCTATCTCATCATTTTTATCTAGCTTGTTTACTCCCTCTAAAATTGATGCCTTAAGTTTATTATTTGCTTCTAACTCTTTATTTTTACTTTCTAAGTTTTTTTCTAAAACTTCTTTTTGAACTTCATACTCTGCACCATTAATAACAACTAAGGTATCACCTTTTTTAACTTCCTTTCCTTCTTCAATATTTAATGAAGTAACATTTCCAATAGCTCCACTTGAAACCTTATAAATTTCATCACTTGGTCTAACCATTCCAGAACCTTTAATTGAAATTTGCTTATGAGCTAAAACACTCCAAAGTAAAACTGAAGCTAAAATTACAATAATTATATAGGTCATATACCTACTAAACCCCTTAGGGCTACTTTGCATTATTTCTCTACTATCAGTTATATCTTTTAACTCTTCAATTTTATACTTCATTATTTTTCACCTCCCAATGATGCTGCTATTTCATCTAATTCTTCAATAGTTTGACCTGTCCATAATCTATAATAATACCCTTGCTTTTTAAGTAGATTCTCATGAGTTCCTTCTTCAATTATTTCCCCCTTATCTAAAACATAAATTCTATCACATCTCATTATTGTACTTAATCTGTGAGCAATAATTATTGTTGTAACCTCCTTTGTACACTCCTCTATAGTTTTTTCTATTGCCTTTTCTGTTATAGAATCAAGATTAGAGGTTGCCTCATCCATTATTAGAATTTCAGGCTTTTTAAGCAATGCTCTTGCAATGGCAAGTCTCTGTCTTTGTCCTCCTGAAAGGTTTGACCCCTTTTCTTCTAAATATGTGTCATATCTAAGTGGTAAACCATTTATAAAATCATGTATTTGAGCTTGTTTACAAACTTCAATTATCTCCTCATAAGTAGCTTCTTCATTTGCAAACTGTAAATTTTCCTTAATACTTCCTGAAAAGAAAAAACTATCCTGTGAAATATATGAAACCTTATCCCTTAAGGCTTCTCTATTAATATCTTTGATATTATAGGAATTTAAAATAATTTCTCCCTTTTCAACACCATAGAAATTCATCAAAAGCTTAGCTATTGTAGTCTTTCCAGAACCACTTTCCCCAACTAAAGCTATTTTTTCACCAGCCT
>JBOFVP010000313.1:0-2432 GCA_051653165.1 Clostridium sp. | reverse complement strand
AATCTTCCTAACCACCATGAAAATCCATCTTCTCCAACAATGTCACTATCCACCTTTGGCACAACTCTTAACATTTGATTAGATTTAATAAGTTCTAATAATTTATCTAAGTTTTCTTTTTGAATTTCACTCTCTTTTTTCATGTTCATTACTCCTTTACCTCATAATATTTTCATTTTTTAAGTAAATAACCAAATTGCTTTTCCACACTTTTCGCATACAATTCCAACTTGGTCATGTGTTTCCCAAAGTCTAAATGTTTTTATAGTTGCATATTGACCTTCATCTTCATCAGTTCTTGTTTGCTCCCCAGTTTCCTCATCTATAGTATTAAATGTTTCTTCATTGCCACAATCACATATAATTTTCATAAAAAATCCTCCTTTCATTTACTGAATAATATCTTCATTATCTCCTTAATCTAATATTTCTTCTGCCTTATTTAACAACTCTGTCAACTCTGGTAATTCACTTCTATATACTGTTATATAGTTATCAGTTTCCTTTATTAATATCTCAAACATGTCATCATCATAGTTGTCTGATTTAGTTATCTTATATAAATTACTTTCTATTGATTTTATCATAATAACCTCCTTAACTTACTGAATAATATCTTCAAATTGTGCAATTAAATTTCTTTTATTTCGCAATGTTCTTGTGCCAATATTTCCTTTAACTTTGCTACGTCTATTCCTAATTTAGAAGCAACTCTTTCCATTAGCTTTGATGTGAAATATGGACATCCATAAGGGGGAACTTTTGGCTTTATCCTCTCTCCAAAGTCGCCCCAACCGTCATTTCCACCAAATACTCCTTTTTTACACTTATAAACTAAAGTTCCATCTCTTCCATCATTTCCATAAGTTCTTCCAGTTTCTATATGTGGACAATCCGAACAGCTTGTAACTTCATAGCCTATTGTAATTTTCAATTAATTCATCTCCTTTTTATCACGCAATAATTTGCTATTGTTTTAAAAATCTTATTTTAATCTTTATTTATTAATAACTTATTCAAAAACTTTCTAGCCCCTTCAAGTTGATCAGCATTATCAAACTCATCAAACATTTCAGTATATTTTCTTTTTATGCTTTCGTCATGAGTTTCTTTAATTTCTTCATCAAAGTATAGTTTCCTTTTAATTTTATTATTAGAAATTTGATTAGCTATATTTAAACAAGCTTTACTATCCTTTTTTAATTTCTCTTCCAATATATCTCTATATATAAATTCCATAGTTACCTCCTTAATAATTCTCTTATTATACTATCTACTTTTATATGCCAGTCACCGCTTGTACAATATTTCTTGTTGATTGCTTGTAATGATTTGCCACTATAGTATTTTCCATTAGGGTTAAGGTAATCCTCGCTTAACAATCTTGCAGTTTCCATAACACAATCTTCTTTACTGTTAAATGAATAACTACTACCTCTACTATATATTGCATATCCACTTAAATTATTATCATTAATAGCTCTGCGTGATTTTCCCCAAGATGATTCTAAAGCAAGTATAGAAACCAAAGCTAAGGCATTAATCTTATATTTCTCTTCGGCTGCTATAAAACTATCTGTCAATTCTGCTAAATTAGTGGATTTCAACATATCGTAAAGTCTACTACTACCTATATTGCTTACCTCTGAAATGTTGTTTTTGTTATAATGAGGATTTTTTGTTTTACTTTTTATGTATCTTCCTTCATTATTCAAAATCACTGTTTTAGGAATTACACTTAATTCTTCTTCATCTTCTGTTGTTGCATTATCAACTTCTTCAATTAAAACATTTGTTGATACGTCTGTTTGCTGAGTGCATCCTATGAATAAATTACAAGCTAGTACACCAACAAGCACCTTTTTCAACATCAAATCCCTCCTTTATTCTCTTGTAGTATACATGCATTTGTAGTTTTCACATACTACTGCACCTATCGTTTCTCCAACTTCTCTTCCAAAGTATTCGCTTATTTCCTCTCCGTCTTTTATGTATTGCACACTATCGCCACATTTAGGACAACAATTATTTATTTCTGCAATTGTTTCTTTTGCTTCGATTAATTCGTTTATTACCCATTCTGGATTATTCTCTATAGATTCTATTAGATCATTTAATGACTCTATGGTTTCAGTCATATTTCCTCCACAATCATCTTTTATTAATAATGCTATTTCGTAAGGACTCATCTTTTCACCTCCTCAATAAATGTATTGTATATTCTGCTACTTAACATCTCTGCTTCTTCTTTTGTGAATCTAGTTGCATTCTTTTTATCGCATGTATAAACAGGAAACTCTTTGTCTTTGATTAAGTCTTCATTAAACTCCTTAAACCACATATCTTGTTTTCTGTCTTTTATAATGAACAAGTTTATCACTTCCTTTCCTTGTTTTAATATTACCATATTCTTCTTGTAATTACAATAGCTT
>JBOFVP010000312.1:0-1046 GCA_051653165.1 Clostridium sp. | reverse complement strand
CTCTTTCTCTAGATGACACATAGTATATATACCCTTTATCTATTTTTCTATCTAACTTCTCTTCTAGCAACATCCCTTGAAGTGCTAGTTGGTATCTATCATTTTTCCAAAATGATTTTTTCCCTTTTTTATATTCTACTGGATATATTTCTCCTTGCCATTCTTCTACTGTATCAACCTTTAAAGTTACTTGGTATTTATCTGATATAATTTTTACAGCCTTATATATTACTCTTCCTCTTCTATCCACTTCTCCAAAGTCATCAACGTTTTCATGGACTTGATCACCTAATATTGTATGAACATTACTTTCAAACTCATTTTGAACATATTCATAATAACATCTTCTTGGACAATATAGATATGTGTTTACTGCACTAGCTTCAATATAAAATGAATCTCTCTCTATTTCTTTAGAATTATGCATTTACCCATCCCCATTCCAGTTTTATAACCAACCCCTACATAAGGTATTAATGCTAATAATTTTTCAACTCTTTGCTGAATTATCTCATCTGGAAATTTAATATTCAATGTCACTTCACCCGTAAACCCTACCATAGCAAACTTTTTATACTGAGCTATATCAGTATTAATATTCAACCCCTCTAAGGCTACATACCTATTTATTTCATCTAAATTTTCATTACTTAATAACACATCTCCAAATATATCTCTATAACTTCTATTTAAACTCTTAAATATCTTTCTAGGTTCTGGTAACGGGTAATTACACGGATTTACCCTAAACGTAGTTGGTGTTATAAATTTAACTTTTGCCTTTGATATTCTATTTATTTCTAGAAAATCATAATCTATATTCTCACATACAACATTTTCTATTAATAACTTCTTATCGTTTAAAATAATACTCTTATTATTTTTAAAATACTTTAATAATGCAAAGTTTATATTTTCATCAAATGCTGATAAATTAAACTTTAATAAGCTTTCTTTTTTAAATTTTCTAAAACCTTTATCTTGAAAGTCAAATATAGTTGATATGCTAAAAGCTTGATTTGATGGTTTCTTATGATACATAGTTG
>JBOFVP010000311.1:0-2425 GCA_051653165.1 Clostridium sp. | reverse complement strand
CCCTTTATTTTTGGAAGCAACGAAAATAAGGATATTTTAATTAGTTTCTTAAACAGTTAGTTAAGGGAAAAGATTATTCCCTTTTAAATAAGACTATTGCTGAAAAAGTTGGGCTTTCAATTGAGGAGGTTAAAGCTTTAAGGGGAGAAATTTAGTAATTTAGTTTAGATATTATATGCACGTAATAAAGGAGGCAAGAATAATGCTCTTACCTCTATAAACTTTATTAGAATAGGAAAAGAGAATAAGGAAAAAATACTTACAAAGAAATACAATCTTTAATTAAAAAAATTAGAAAATTTATAAATTGCAATAAGAATCCTACATAAATAAGTGCTAGTGCTTTTATAGTATTCAACTTAAATCATAGTGTACTTAACAACTTATATAAAAATCACAAAATATATATGCTTGCAATTTAGCTACATATAAGTCTATTTGAGCTTTACTTATAATTACATTGATAATTTTTAAGATGTAGAATGTTAATTGCAACATATATATATTATAAAACTAATAAGATGCGTAAGGAGTAGTTATTTATGAAAAAGTGGTTTTTTTCATGTAATTTAAACAAATATGATATACTAGGAAGCTTTTTAAAAAATGGATTCGTTGATTATGGAACAAATTTAAATATAACCGAGGGAGATGATGTATATATTTATACAGGAAGTCCTTATAGTGATATATTTTTAAAGTGTAGAGTAAGAGCAATACTAAATAGCAATGAAATAATTGATGACAACGAATTTGTAGAATCAAATAATAAGTTAGTTGATAAAGCAAAGTATGTCAGATTAATACCCACAGTAAATTATTTAAATAAAATAGATAAAGTAGGTTATAGTGTGTTGAATGATAATGGATTAAAGGGAGCTAGTTACCAAATTGAAGTACCAGATCAACTAGGAAAATATTTGGATTCAATATAAAGAAAAAAATACATAGAAAGTAATTTAAATAGGGAAATATGATAATTAGGTAATAAAAAACAACTAACTTTAGGTGTTGGGTTTATATAACTCAACACCTTTCTCTTTAAATATTAACCACTTAAAGGTGAAAATTTACCACTTAGAGTAAATGAGTTTACATAAAAAAATTGTAGTATATAATAAAATTACAGGGGTGATGAAATGCGAATAAAGATTGAAGCAGATGAAAACATTCAATATGAAGAGGTTATCATAAGGTGTAAAGAGTTAAATGAAGATATATTAAAAATTCAAGTTGCATTAAATGAATTATTATCACAAAAAACTCAAATAGCATTTTATAAGGAAGAAAAGGAGTTTTATTTCTCATTAGATAAAATAATCTTCTTTGAATCAGAGGGAGAAATAATAAATGGTCATGCTAAAGAGGATGTTTATGAGGTTAAGTACAAGCTTTATGAACTTGAAGAAATATTACCAAAGAGTTTCATCAGAGTTTCAAAATCAACAATATTAAATGTAAAGTACATATACTCAATAACAAAAAATATTACCTCATCAAGTCTAGTGGAGTTTAGTGGAACACACAAAAAGGTGTATGTATCAAGAAGGTATTTTAAAGTATTAAAAGAAAAATTATTAGAGAGAAGAGGATAAATTATGAACAAAAAGAATTTACTTTGGGGTGGAGCCTTGATTTTATCAGGATTTGCCATAGTAGCAGATCAACTAGGATATTTAGGAGATATTAATTTATTTACAACAGGAATTGGAGTTATCTTAGGGCTTATAGCAATTAAAAATCTATTTAAGCTTAAGTTTGGAGGGGTATTATTTCCACTTGCCTTTATAGGAATATTATTTGATGAACAACTTGGAATTACAGCAATCACTCCATGGACAATTTTATTTGCTGCAACATTATTAACCATTGGTTTTTCATTAATTTTTAAGCCTAAAAAAAAGAGCTGGAAGTATGAATTTGAGTCTAAAAAAAATAATTTTGAGAATATTGAGGGGGGAAATAGCATGAAGCTATCAACAAAATTTGGAAGTAGTACAAAATATGTTAATACAAATAATTTTGAATATGGAAATATTGAGTGTAGCTTTGGAGCAATGGAAGTATATTTTGATAAGGCAATAATGAATGGGGAAAATGCTACACTTAATCTTGATATTAAGTTTGGTGGGGTAGAAATTTACTTGCCAAAAACTTGGAGGGTAAGAAATAGTGTTAGTGTTTCTATTGGAGCAGTTGAAGAGGGGCATAGTAATAGTGATGTTTTCACTAATACTCTTATATTAACTGGGGATGTTCAGTTTGCTGGAGTTGAAATAAAATTTATCTAACAGATTTTATTTTAGAAAATTGAAATATGGTTTAGAGTGAGGGAGATATATTTGTTTAATATAAATATATCTCTATTTTTTTTGTGAGAAGCCAGAACTTGAGGTTTTAGGTCCAGTTGGTTTAGAGGAACCCA